>JBKJXQ010000490.1:0-4365 GCA_046716235.1 Chitinophagaceae bacterium | reverse complement strand
TTTGCTATTCTCGGAATATTATTAATGAATATTCCAGGCTTTGCTTTACCTAACCCGATAGGGCATGACCCCTCTTTACTCAATGAATGGGAAACTATCAATTTTAAAGTCTGGAATTTTATAGAGTGGATTCCTAATGGTACCCAACGGGCAATATTCTCGATGTTGTTTGGTGCCGGTATCCTTCTTTTTATTGGAGGGAAAGAAAAAAGACTGGACGGATTATTACCTGCAGATTATTTTTTTCGCCGCCAGTTGTGGTTAATAGTTTTTTCGCTGATTGATGTTTTTGTTTTGTTATGGTGGGGTGATATATTATTGGACTATGCCATCCTGGGGATGATCATGTATTCCTTCCGTAAATTATCACCTAAAGCATTATTGATTGGCGCAGGTCTTTGTTTCATTTTTATGCTGGCAAGAGAAAACAGGGAGTTGTACCAGGATAAAAAAATAATATACCACGGAGAAATGATTGCTGCAATGGATACTTCAACAGTAAAGCTTGATGTAATTCAAAAAGAGCAACTCGGGGCCATGCAGGATTTTAGATCCAAAACCTCTCTGGAGGGCAGAATGAAACGGATGGAAAAAGCAATGCTGAAAACACAGGGCAGTTATGAAGCCTTATATGAATACAGGACTAAACACTATACTGATCAATTAGTCATGTACCTCTTTTTTGGTTTGTGGGATGTATTGCTATTTATGTTTATTGGTATGGCATTCTTTAAAATGGGAATATTAACGGGACAGGCTTCTGTAAAAACCTATACCTGGATGTGTATTGCAGGACTTGGTATAGGATTGACTGTTTCTTATTTCCGTGTTCAACAGTTAATAGATGCAGAGTTCAATTGGTTTGAATACACTAAAAATATTTCCTTTGCCTGTTATGAATTGTCCCGAACCTTCCGTTCAATAGGAATATTTGGTTTATTAATGTTGTTATACAAATCAGGTTTATTTAAGTGGTTGTTTGCACTGCTTCGTCCTGTCGGGCAAATGGCCTTTACCAATTACCTGATGCAATCATTGATGTGTGGATTATTTTTCTATGGAATTGGTTTTGGTATGTATGGTAAATTAGAACGGTATGAAGTTTATTTTGTAGTGGCTGCCGTTTGGGTTATACAAATTATCTATAGTAATATATGGATGCATTATTTCCGCTTTGGCCCGCTGGAGTGGGCATGGCGCAGTTTAACGTATTGGAAAAAACAACCTTTCAAAAAGAATACAACTGAGTCCAATCTAACAGTATAGGTAGTCTATCAATAAAAACGCATATTATGGAAAAGATACAGGCATTATTAAACATTGATCCCAATTATATAATAATTGGCTTGCTGGTAATTCTATATACAATGGAGCAGGTTTTTAGCCGGCCATTCCGGTTTGATAAAAGACCACAGCATTTACTAAACAATATTTTATTCCAGGTAGCCTTCTTTGCAGCCAATTATTTTTTTGCATTCTTCCAGGTCTTTTGTATCAGTTGGCTTAACGATCAACACATAGGATTATTATACCTTGTACAGCTTCCATTTTGGGCAAAACTTATTATTGGTGTTGCTTTATT
Organism: Chitinophagaceae bacterium; assembly: GCA_046716235.1. Classification (GTDB taxonomy): domain Bacteria; phylum Bacteroidota; class Bacteroidia; order Chitinophagales; family Chitinophagaceae; genus JJ008. The sequence continues at coordinate 2,783 of JBKJXQ010000490.1, read as the reverse complement.
TGATATGACTTCCTACTGGTTTCACCGCCTGGCACATAAAACTCCTTTGCTATGGCGATTGCACAGAGTGCATCATAGCGATACATCAATGGATGCTTCTACTTTTTTCAGGGGCCATCCCCTCGAAGTACTTGTATTTGGCAATGCAAGTATTATAGCCGTAGCACTTTTCGGTATGGATATGCTTTCCTTCGGTTTATACCTGTTTATATTTATTCCTTTTGCATTCCTGGAACACACAAATTTATCATTCCCCAAATGGTTAGACAAAACAGTGGGCCTTATTTTCGTAACACCTAATTTTCACAAAGTGCATCATGAGCAGGATCAGCATTATACAGACTCAAATTTTTCTGACATATTTATTATTTGGGACCGGTTATTTGGTACGTTTAAATATAAACCAGTAAAAGAAATGAAATATGGGCTGGCAGAGTTTGATGATAAAAAGAAACAGTCATTTTTATATCTTATGAAGAGCCCTTTTATAAATACACCCAGGGTAAGTTCAGAAGAACTAAAAGGCATTAAAAAAGAGTGAGTAAGACAGTATCAAAGCTTTTTAAATCAAATTATCATGATACAGTTAGTATCATTCATTGCTATACTCATTATTGCCGGCTGTAACAAATGATTGATATTAAATTCAATTGGATGGAATACATAAAAAAATACTTCTTTGAATTTTATGAATATCCTGCACTTTGCGGTCTATATGGCGAAACTTAACGTACTGGAAAAAACAGCCGTTCAGAAAATAGAGCTGAATAGATACTGCGGGAATAGCTTACATTAGGGTATTGAACTTTTTTCATCAAACTAAAATATTCAACTTCTAAATTTGAATCTATGCGACTATCATTATTAACTATCCTTTCATTTGTTCTTGTACAGAATCTTTCCGCTCAAACCAATTGGAGCCCCGAACAATGTTTGAAAATTAAAAACATATCGGCTGTCCGGGTGTCGCCGGATGCCAGTAAAGTTTTGTACACGGTTAGGGAAGCGGTGATGACAGATGACCGCAGCGAGTATATAAACCAGGTATGGCTTTGTAATACAGATGGCAGTAACAGTATTCAATTAACTAAGGGGGATAAAAATTCTTCTAATCCCAAATGGAGTCCTGATGGTAAATGGATCGCTTTTACTTCCTCCCGTGACAGTAAGAGTAATCTATATGTATTGCCGGTGGGTGGTGGTGAAGCTGAAAAAATTACTGACGTAAAAACCGGGGTAGGTGAATATGACTGGAGACCTGACGGGAAAGCCATTGCATTTGTGATGACGGATGCGGGTGACAATAACGACGATAAAGATAAAAAGGCAAAGAACGATTGGTATTACATGGATGAAATGGTAAAACAAAACCGGCTGTATGTATTATGGCTGAATGAAAAAGATACCGCAGGTAAATATGTACAGAAAAATTTGACCAAAGAAAATTATAACGTTAATGCCTTTGACTGGAGTGCCGATGGTAAAAGCATTGCTTATAGTTATGGCAAATCGCAGGAAGTAAATGATAATGTGTACAGTGACATTTCTTTGATTGATATTGAAACAGGAAATATAAAATCCATTGCTAAGACCGCAGCGGGTGAAACAAATCCTTTATTCAGCCCTGATGGAAAATTCATCGCCTATTATTGTACGGAGGATCCGGTTGACTGGTCGGGCCCCCGCCATGCCAAAATTTATTCTTTAGCAGATGGAAAAAGCTGGCGGCTGAAAGCTACACCTGATGAAAACGGTGGCATCCTTGGCTGGACACCCGATGGAAAAAGTATTCTATGGTCTGAAGCCAATAAAACACTTAATAGTATTTACCAGTTAAGTATTGATGGCAAATCAATTAGTGAATTGAACAAAGGCTCAAAAGAAATGATAGGCGCCGCCTCTCTTAATTCAACGGGAACATATCTTGCCTTCACTTTGCAAAACCCCTCGCAATTACCTGAAGCCTATATCAGTCCTTTAAATAATTTTTCGCCGGTAAAAGTTACCAGCATCAATGCTGAACATGCCAATAAACCATTACCCAAAACTGAAGTAGTAAGATGGAAAGGTGCTGATGGAAGAGAAATAGAAGGGCTGCTTACTTATCCGATCAATTATAAGCCCGGGCAAAAAGTTCCATTTATATTAAATGTACATGGAGGTCCGGCCGGTGTATTTTCACAGAATGCTGTAGCGGGTAATCAAGGCACTTACCCTATTGCTGCATTTGCAGAAAAGGGTTATGCCATATTACGTCCTAACCCGAGAGGTTCCAGCGGGTATGGTACCGAGTTCCGTACAGCTAACCGTGAAGATTGGGGCGGAAAAGATTTTCAGGATCTGATGGCTGGTGTTGATTATGTAGTAAAAATGGGAGTGGCCGATGAAAATAAAATGGGAGTGATGGGCTGGAGTTATGGTGGATTTATGAGCAGCTGGATCGTTAGTCACACAAATCGTTTCAAAGTGGCAAGTATTGGAGCACCAGTAGTAGATCTGTCACATCAAAACCTTACGGATGATATTGAAGGATTTTTACCATCGTACTTCAAATCAAATCCATGGGATGACTGGAGTAAATATGATGCACATTCTCCGCTCCGTTTTGTACAGAATGTAAAGACACCTGTGATGCTTCAACATGGTGAAGCGGACCTGCGAGTTCCTTTTAGTAATTCGGTTATGTTTTATAATGCACTCCGCAGGAGAGATGTACCGGTCCGTTTACTCGCATTGCCAAGACAACCGCATGGCCCGCAGGAACCAAGAATGGTGTTGAAGAC
>JBKJXQ010000489.1:0-2634 GCA_046716235.1 Chitinophagaceae bacterium | reverse complement strand
CTACTCCTGCTAATCCCGGCAGTTTTCTGGAGTTTACCTATGTACCCGGCACGGGTGGCCGCAATTATATTACAGATGTAAAAGAGCAACGATTACCACCAAACAATACCAATAACCGAACGCTGGATGTGTACCCAAACCCCGCAAATCAGTTTGTTGTAATATATAATTATAGTAGTGATAATACAAGAACCGCAGCATTATACGACATGAACGGCATAATGATGAAACAACAATTATTATCGCAATCAGCATCAAGAATTAATGTGGGTAATTTACCACCGGGCTTATATATTTTAAGAGTTACTGATGCAACTAAAACAATTATAAGAACGGAAAAAATTATTATTAGCCGCTAAAAGTACTACCGTGTATTTAAATAAAAAGCAGGGAATAAATATTTCCTGCTTTTTTATAACTATTAAAAAAATAACACGAGGTTTATTCTCCTGTTTCTTTTTATAGTTTTTTTAATTTAACTATACTAAGAAAATAAATCCGGTTTTAAAATAATACACCGTTATTAATATAGTAGTAATAAGAAATACCGCCACTAAATGTCCAATTAGTTGAATTGAATGAACCATTACCTGTAGTACTTGCCTGAATTTTATAAGCACTAACAGCGGTTCCGCTACGGTTCCAGGTAAGAGGTGTACCACTAATACAAGTTTCAGGGCCAAGGTTTGTATTCTGTAAAAAGTAAGCATTATTAAACCCATATACCTTGCCCAATCCATTTTCATCAATGCAGACAGCAGTTTGTTCATCTACACCTATCCCTTTAACTGAAGTATAGGCAAAATCCTTCATTAACCGGGCAAGAAAAGTTATATGCCTACCCTGGCGATCTCTTTGCGTATAATGAGAATCGGTAATAGTATTAGCTAAATTGGGGGCTGCAATAAAATCATTTTGTCCTAATGTAACATACCGATGATAAGGATTAGCTAATGCCTGTGCCGAAGTTACCGATCCTGTTTGTGCACTGTAATAAGCACTTCCTAAAATAGCCAGACCGGCACTGGTGCCGCCAACAGTAATTTTTTTTGTATTTATAACATAGTTGATTGCATCTTCTGTTGCCGAATTTTTCCAGTAATTCACATAATCCCACTGATCACCACCGGCAATAAAAACAGCTTCAGCATTGCGTATTTTATCTGTTACTGCTGAGAGGTTAGCCTTAGTTCTGCTGTCGATAATAATTGTTTCAACCGAATTAACCGGCACCATATTGTACATATATGTATTATAACCATCGGCACCTGTTGCCCGGATCACCACTACATCGCCTCCGGCTGCTCTTTGTAAAAACCATTGAATGGCTGCATCTACATCTGTACTACCTCCCATCAGTATCAATCCACCAATAGCATTGGTGGTAACATCTGACCCACTACCCGTTAAATAAGTAACAACAGAAGGCGGTGCTTTTGCAGAAGAAATATTCTTACTGGCACTGGTTTCAATAGCAGAGGGTGCTGTGCCATCATTTATTACAAGCTTTTCGTGTTGTTTAGTACAAGCAGTCAGGATAAAACTGATAGTGATGAACTTCATGAATAGGGTTGTCATATTAATAAGATTAAATGATACTGAAAAGTAAATAATTAAATTTTCTATTGGAAATATAAGCAAATTGCATTTATGGAAAAAATTCAATAATGCTTTGCAAATACAAGTACAAACTTATGCTCCAACTGGCAATGGCATGCAGGAGGTGTATTTATTATTGAGAGGAAATATACTTATGGAAGTGGGGGGAAATAAAAAAGATCATGGCAGCATACCAGATATTATTGATCATTTTAAAAATGTCTGAAAAAACCAACCTTTATTTTTTAATTAATTACATCCCAGGGTGTCACTATTTTATGATCTTTATCTTCATCTTTTGGACGATCATCATCATCTTCAATATCTGGTGTATGAGATGTCCCTGTTGGTAATGGATTATCAAGGTTAAGTTCAAGATTTTTGAAATCTTCGTCTGTTATTACATCATTTTGATCCTGTATATGCTTATGCATAATTTGGGTAGTAGTTTTCCCCTTAGTGGTTTTCTTACGGGAAATCTTTTCCCCACTTGTTTTATCTTTGTTTGATTCTTTTGACTTATTCCCTGAAGTTGCCATAATACAAGTTTTATTTACTTATAAAATGAAAATTTTGTGCCAATAATTGAATACTATAAATACACTAATGGTATTCTAACAGGCATTTTTACTGTTACCTCTGATCCCTTCGCCAGGAATACTGAAACAGGTTTTTGATTTTGTATGAAAGGAACAAATTCTTTTCCATAAAGCTTTTCAACATCGCAATCGAGTTTATAACCTGTTACGGGATATACCTGCCATCTTGGGTGTTGTATTGAGTATTCAATAATACTATGTTGATTCAATTGATTATATCCGTAATAATGTTCCAGTATAAATTCTTCTTCTGAACCTGGTTGGATATCAAGTAAAGCAGGGGTTGCTTTCACCCACATAGTATTCCATTGCTGGTTTCTTTTTTTCCAGCGGTATTCAACCGACAAAACATTTTTATCCTCTGCAATAGTATGATCCATCGTAGCCGAACTGTAGTGTTCATTATAAAGTAGATTTGCCATGCCAGCCACGAGGT
>JBKJXQ010000488.1:0-3015 GCA_046716235.1 Chitinophagaceae bacterium | reverse complement strand
ACAAAAAGTGCCGGGTTTATATTTTTATATCGGAGGGTTGCCTAAAGGAAAAGATCCGAAAACATCAGCACCACATCATACACCTGATTTTTTTATAGACGACAATGGATTTAAAACAGGCGTGAATGTTTTTTGCAATTTGGTGTTTGATTACATGGAAATGAATAAAAAATAAAATGAATTATAAAGCCAACCTTCTGCTTATAATAGTATTCCTGCACACTGCTGTTCTTACAGCTCAGGTGCAGGTAAGCAAAGAACCACTGCATAAAAAAGTATTGGAAAATAAATATATCCGTCTGCTGGATGTATGGATGCAGCCGGGTGATACCAGTATGTTTCATATACACTCCACACCATCAGTGTTTCTTCATTTTACAACTACAGTTGTATGCTCCCAGATAAAAGGTAAGGAATGGGTAACTAATAAAAACACAAAAGGCTATGCCTGGTACAGGTCATTTGTAAATGATACGCTGGTGCATAGAGTGAGCAATTGTGATACTGTTCCTTTTCATGTAACCGACATAGAAATTCTTTCTTCGTATAAACCAACAACACAGCTTAATCCATTACCCTTTACTGTTTTGTTTGAAAACGAAAAAGTATTGGCTTACCGTTTTAGCAGTTCATCGTTCAACAAACAAATAATTAACGGCCGTGGGCCAATGATAGCAGAACTGGTTGCAGGTAATGAAGTGATCTGTCATGATACAAGGAATAAAAAATCAACTAAAATTAAAACAGGAAAGTATTTGTATATAAACCCCGGGGCGGCATTTTATTTTTCTGCAACAGCAAATGAAAAAATTAATTTGGTATTGTTCGAAATTAAATAGCCTGCCCTTATATTAAAAATCAATAGTCACTAATAACTCTGCATCATGGCAACAGGATCTTTCAAAACAGCATTTTATTTTCTGGCCTTAACCATTTGTTTTTATAATACTTCAGCAGGACAATCAAACGTCAAGTATGATATTGTACTCTCCGGTGGCCGGGTAATTGACCCTGAAACAAAACTCGATGCAATAAAGAACGTCGGAATCCTCAAAAATCGTATTGCACAAATTTCTTCAGAACCATTGCAGGGAAAAGAGATGATCAACGTAGCCGGTTTGGTAGTAGCACCCGGCTTTATTGATATGCATATACACGGCCGCAGCAATGTGGAACAAGAATACCAGTTGCATGATGGTGTAACAACTGCATTAGAGTTAGAATGGGGTATTGAACATTTGGGAAAATGGTATGCATCACGACAGGGAAGGGCATTGATTAATTATGGCGCCAGTGTCTGCTGGCCTTTTGAGAGGTATAAAGCAATGAGCAAATACAAATCGAATGCAGAAGAGTTGTATCGGATTATGTTGAAAGGGCAATCCACAATTGAAAATCGAAATGTAATGATGGCGCCTTCTTTTTTGGAAAACCTGTCGCCGGTTGAAATGGATAAAATACTTGATAATATTAAAACTTCACTGGAAGAAGGCGGTATTGGCATAGGAGTGCCTATTGGGTATCTTACTAAAACAAAGCCCGATGAAATGTTTAGAATATTTAAACTGGCAGGCGAAATGAATGTGCTGGTGTTTACTCATGTTCGTGAGCCCAATATTATTTCCATTCAGGAAGTGATAACCGATGCTGTACTTACTGGTGCACCATTACATATTGTTCATATCAACAGTATGTCATTGGGAAATATTGATTTTGCAATAAACATGGTGAGTGATGCAAAGAAAAAAGGGTTTGATATTACAACAGAGCTTTACCCTTATACCGCAGCTTCTACCATGTTGCAAAGTGCCATGTTTAATGAAGGCTGGCAAGAAAGATTAAATATCTCGTATGGCGATTTGCAATGGGTAGCCACAGGCGAACGGCTTACGAAAGAAACATTTTCAACCTACAGAAAAACTGGCGGTACTGTAATAATACACATGATGAAACCAGAATGGATTAAAACCGGCATTGCCGCCCCGGATGTTATGATTGCATCGGATGGAATGCCTTATGCAAAACTAGCACATCCCCGTACTGCCGGAACTTTTTCAAGAGTGCTTGGAAAATATGTAAGAGAAGAAAAAGTGATTGACTTAAATACAGCCATAGAAAAGATGACATTGCTTCCCGCAAAAAGATTAGAAGGTATTGCGCCAATGATGCGTTTCAAAGGAAGGATACAAGTTGGTGCAGATGCAGACATCACCATTTTTAATCCCAATACAGTTATTGACAAAGCCACCTTTGAAAAGGGGTTAGAGTTTTCATCGGGTATTGAATATGTAATGGTGAATGGAAGTTTTGTTTTGAAAAATGGTAAAACGGTAACCAATGTTTTTCCGGGGCAGGCGGTGTATGGAAAATTTAAAAAATAGACCTATCTTTTTTTAAATTTTAAATGAGAAAACAATAAAAATAAGTTATGAAAAAAATTACAACAATTCTTTCTCTTATTCTTCTTCACAATTTGGTCTATGCACAGGCAACAGGCAATAACAAAAATACAAGTATTAAAAAAATTGATCCCATCGTTGGCACTTGGCGTTTGGTTGAGTTTGCAGATTTGGATACCATCACCAATACGTGGAAATACCGTTATGGAAGAAATCCACGTGGCTTTTTCACTTATACAAAAAACGGTGTCCTCAATCTTAATATCAGCTCAGATAAACCGCCAAAGATTTCGGAAGACTCTGCCAAATACCATAACATGAACCTGTTTGATTTTGTAGAGAATATATCTGTGGGCTATTTTGGAACTTACACGGTCGATAAAAAAAATTCTATCGTTATTCATCATGTTAAAGGCGGAAGTATCCTCTGGTATATTGATACCGACCAGCCAAGAAAGTTTCAATTGAAAGGGAATACATTAACAATTGGTGATAATAAAACATGGAAAAGAGTGCTCGTAAGGGCAGATTAACTGGAAATATCTACATTAAAATTTATTAAATGAAAAAAATATCAACCCATCTCTCTGCAATTTTATGCATCACATTATTACAG
>JBKJXQ010000487.1:0-3112 GCA_046716235.1 Chitinophagaceae bacterium | reverse complement strand
GGCACCAATTGGTGCTAATGACAAACCCAAACCAAGAATTAAATGACAAAATGGGGTAAACCTTTTAGTATAACTATAGCCCAACACTACAGCTAATGCTACGGGTGACAGATAAAAACAAAGACGATTGATAAAGAAGGTACAGGTTATAAAAAGCAAACTGCTGAGAATAGTAAAGGATAGAGCATTTTTTGGTGTAATAATTCCTGTTGGTATTTCTCTTATGGCCGTTCTTGGATTTTTCGCATCAAACTGTCTATCCAAATAGCGGTTGAATGCCATGGCGGCACTGCGGGCCAATACCATACAGAGGATGACAAGCCCCCCAATTAAAAAAAACTCATTAGCGAAAAAAGCATGATGCAATTTTATACTTAGAGGGTTTAATAATTCTTCCTTTATCCTATGCCAGTTATTAAACCCAAGAAATAATCCAATCATCGCAAAAGGCATTGCGAAAATGGTATGAGAGAATTTTATAAGAGAGAGATAATTTTTTACTTTGCTCATGTACCGTTCAATATTCAATTATCAATGTTCAATTTACAAGTTTTATACTCCTTTAGGAGATAGGGGCAACCTCATTCTTACCAATTCCCACAACACCACCCCAGCCGCCGTTGCAATATTCAATGAATGTTTCATACCTAATTGTGGTATTTCAATACAACCATCACAAAGATGAATAGTTGACTGCTCCACTCCTGTTACTTCGTTGCCGAAAATAACAGCAATTTTTTCTTCCGATTCTATGCTTATGGCATTTAATTTATAACTTCCTTCAGCCTGCTCCGCAGCATATATATTAAACCCTTTTACTCTTAATTCATCAACAGCTTCAGCAGATGATTTGAAATACTTCCAGTCAACTGTTTCTTCGGCACCCAGAGCTGTTTTCTTTATTTCTTTATGTGGCGGTTTGGCAGAATAACCGATAATATAAATCGCTTCTACCAGGAAAGCATCGGAAGTTCGGAACACACTACCCACATTATAGGCGCTGCGGATATTTTCCAGCACTATAATAACGGGGGTTTTATCCGACTGTTTAAATTCTTCAACAGATTTTCTGCCCAGTTCTTCCATGCTTAATTTTCGCATCGGGCAAAGGTAGGCTAAGAGCCTAAAAGAGAGAAAGAGAAATACTTTTTAATGCAAGCTGGTTAATATGTTTCCGCAATAGAAAATTTATACCATCATTAAACTACAACCCCTCAAATCACTTCCATCTATCCTTCCCAATACTTCAAAACTTCCATCCTCATTTACTTTACCCGCATCGTCGGTAGCAATAAAGCTGCAGGAATAGATATTGGCTAAATCAATCACATTGATAACTCCGGAACCCTCCTTTCTTATGGATAAAGGATCTTCGTCATCCCTTACTAATATTTTCATCCAGGGAGGGCAACTGAAAATGCCTTCTCCTTTTGAATAAGCTTGTGATAGAAGTTCTGTCATTCCATATTCCGAATGAATGGCAGCACAGCCAAAGGTGGTTTTCAGGTTATCATGAATTTCCTGACGAATCATCTCCTTTCGTCTGCCCTTCATTCCACCTGTTTCCATGATAGTGGTATGCTGTAGCGGCTCCCGGAAAATATCAGCATATTTTTCTGCAAAATCAAGCAGGGCAAAAGTGACACCTATTAATAACGTTTTCTGTTTCTTTTTTTCCAGGTCATTAAGCACCGTAAATAGTTTTTCATATTCATCGGGATAAAAACCGCTCTGCGGATGTTCACTCAGGCGAACCAGTTTATCCACCATATAAACCAATGAAGAGTTTTTTCTTTCTATGTACGAGGGTAACAGGCCGATCATACAATATTCTTTTATCCCGCCATAAAATAAATTAAAGCCTGTTTCAAAACTTTCCTCATACAACGAAAGGTTTTTTACCAAATGGCGGCTGTTGATACTTCCTGTGGTACCGCTGCTTTCAAATACAGCTTCCGGAGCAAAAGAATCAGTTTGAACATTATGAGATTTAAAAAAACGGATAGGCAAAAAAGGTATCTGATTTAGTGAGCTGATTGTAGCAGGGTTAATCTGCAATGCCTCCAGATAATCCCTGTAAACAGGATTAGTTATACGCTGATATTCGAAGATTTCAAGGGCTAAAGCCTCAAAACCTGCTTCCTTCACCCCAAAAATTTTATGATTCCATTGATCGGACATAGCCCTTTGTGTTGCCAAAAATTGTAAATTTGTTAGAACTCAAATCGCACCAATGAAACCCTTTCAATTTGTGATAGCCGCATCTGTAATTATTCTGGCAGCCTGCAACAAAGATAAGTTTACAACAACCCCGCAAGTAGAAATAAAATCAATTTCTCCGGGAACCGTTTTCAGCGGCAATATTATAACTGTAAAGGGTAAATATACTGACAAAGAAGGGAACCTTGATTCGGTGTTGATAGTTTACAAATGGTACAACAATTCTATAGTGACAAGAAAAGATACCTTCCGTTACTCGTTTGATGCGTTAAAGCTGCCACCCAAAACTACAGATGCTGATATTGATCTGGTTTTTGAATATAATACCTTCAATACAGACCTGGCCAAGTTATCGGGTGTTGCAAAAGATACAACTGCTACCTTAGGCATTATTTTAAAAGATAAGGAATCGTTGAGAAGTAATTATAGTGAGTCCTCTCCTATCCGACTAAAAAAACCCTGATTCGCTATTTGAAACCCTTTCAAAAACCTGGAGAGTTCTTCGTTTACAGTAATTTCTTTATTGCTATTTGTGCTGTTTTAATGGCTAATCAAACTTTTCAATTTTTATTAGCTAACAAACCAAACCTGCCACTTCTTTTTTTCGTTTTCTTTTCTACCCTTTGCAGCTACAGCTTTCATTGGTACTTAACCGATCAATCCGTCATTCAATCGCCCCGTATACAATGGGTATATCAGCACCGGAAACTTCATTTGCTACTTTTTCTTACCGGGGTCATTGGCTCTGGCATATCCTTCTTTTTTTTATTGGATTACTGGTATTGGCTAGTAATTGCAGCTATCATTACTTTCCTGTATTCTGCACCCAAAATACCTAATACGTATTTCCGGGCATTGAGAAAAGTAGCTTTGGGAAAAACAATTTTTCTGG
>JBKJXQ010000486.1:0-9271 GCA_046716235.1 Chitinophagaceae bacterium | reverse complement strand
GCCTTTATCACATCTTCTAAATTAAACTTGTTTTGCTCAGCACCTATTTTCGCGTAAAAAACAATATGTAACAATATGTCTCCCAATTCTTCTTTAATCCCCTGCCAGTCATCAGTAGTAATAGCGTCAGCAAGTTCAAAGGTTTCTTCAATGGTTAACTGCCGGAGTGTTTGTATAGTTTGCTTTTTATCCCATGGACATTTTTCCCTCAATTCATCCATGATTGTTACTAAACGTAGAAAAGCATCACCGGTCTTTTTATCCATAGATTAATAATTAAAGTGTAACAGCCGAAAAAAACATGAACATTGCAAAAAGAATAGCCATCATTATCAGTGATAAAATGCCGACGAATAAAAATTTTAAAAAAGTTTTTCCCCGCTTCTGTCCATAAAATTTTCTCATTGCTTTATAAAGATAAAAAAACAAGAAAAGAAAAAGAATAAATAACAGCAGGTTAATGAGGCCCCACCCTGTTGCATCTTGCAGTTTTCCCAGCCCAAATACAACCATTAAAAGTATAAAAGTAAAGACATAAAGATGGATAGTAAAGACAGCATGGTCAGCAAAATAAAATTGCTTCCTTCTTATATACACCAATTTTAAAATGAACGCAAAAAGTGGAAGAGAAATAAACAACATATAAGGCAGGCGATGCAATAAACTTTCTATTAATTTCTTTAAGGCTTCCTTTGGATTTTCCTTATATTTTTCATCTATTTCAATTTGCTTTTTAACAAGTCTGCGTACAATCCATCCATCTTTTTTATTTGGGGGCAATGTATTTTCAACAGAATCATAAGCAAAAAAACTTCTGTATTTTGCCCCGTTAAAACTTATACTGCCATTTTCCCATTCGCTCTTGTACAAACTGTCCGAAACCAATCGTATATTTAAATCTTTAGCAGTTACCAACGCCTGTCGGAGTTGTATATTTCCAGTATCTTGTTTCAATTCTTTTTCCAAAATATTAATATACTCAGTTCTTTCTTCAGGTGTCAGGGATTTGTTAAAGTCTATCCTGAGATTATCACCCGGTTTGAATAAACTAAAAAATAATAAAAAGAAAATTGCTGATGAGAACACATACATCTTTACAGGGTGCAGGTAACTTGCCCGCCGCCCCAGCATATACTCCTGTGATAAAAAGCCCGGCTTTAAAACCAGGTGGTGAACGGTATGAAAGAAATTACTGTCAAAATGTGTAATATCATAAAAAAAATGAGTTACCATGTGCCAGAAAGTTTCCTTAGGCACAATGTTTTGCTGTCCGCAGTTTTGGCAATAATGCCCCTGTACTATTGTGCCACAGTTCAGGCAATCCTTCTCTTTTCGTTCAGGGCTATGAGACACTGTAAAAATTTTCTTAAAAATAAGTATAAAAATACAAGGACTCTTTCTTTTTCGTTACTGAACAATTAAAGTACTTTTGAACTATAAAATAATACCTTCCTAATGAAAAACATCTTCTTTTCCCTATGCATTCTTCTTTCACAAAGCTTGCAGGCGCAGTATTATTATAACGACATTCTTGGTGCAGTGGAAACAAACAGGCAAATGAAAGTTTACCAGGTTAATAAAGTAAAAACAATATCCGCCACCGGTTATGACAAGCAAGGATCTAAAGCAAACAATTTTTCTGAATTTCAGGAAGTAAAAGAAAATGGGATGGCCTTAAAAATTTCTTCTTTTAATGGCATAAACAAAACAGTCATCTACACCCGTTTCGATAACCAGGGCAGGATTATTAACTCAACCGATTCAGCATCAGGAATTCAAAATACCACCACGTATGAGTATGCAATCGACGGAAAAATAACGGGTATAAAAAATACTACCAAAGATGTTTCCAATGATTTCAACCAGACGGAAACACATAAATGGCTTTATAATTCATCCGGCAAACCTGAAAAAATGTGGCGGCTTATTACTACCGGAACACCTGGTATTACTGATAGCCTCGAAATACGGTTTGCTGTGGACGAAGATGGCAATACAGCAGAAGAGAGGACTTTTAGAAAAGGAATAGAAACAGGATATTTGTATTATTATTACGATGATAAAAACCGTGTATCGGATATAGTCCGGTATAATGCTAAGCTAAAAAAATTATTACCTGATTTTATGTTTGAATATGATGATAATGACAGGGTGATACAAAAAATTACCACTACCTCAAGCCGTAATCTTGGTTATCTTATCTGGCGATATATTTTTGATACTAAAGGCCTCAAAACAAAAGAAGCACTTTTTAATGACGATAAAGAGCTTACCGGCAAAATTGAATACAGCTATACTTTCGGGCAATAAGCAATCTGCGTAGATTGTTTTTGTGTAACCCTTTTTATAATTATGAAGTTTTTTGTCTTTCCTTTATTACCAGTGACCACTTTTCCAAATGGCTTAACAGTTCATCCAGAATAATTGGTTTGCTAATATAATCATCCATACCGGCCTGCATACAGGCATCCCGATCTCCCTGCAATACATTAGCCGTCATAGCCATAATAACAGGCTGAATTTTTATAGTATTGCGTATCATTCTTGTTGCTTCCAGCCCATCCATTTCTGGCATTTGCACATCCATCAGAATAATATCATATTGCTCCCGGCCCGACATTTCCAGTGCCTCTCTGCCGTTGTTTGCTATTACCGGTTGATAGCCGAGCCTGGTCAATATTTTTATTGCAATTTTTTGATTGATAAGGTTATCCTCAGCAATAAGTATACGAAGAGGAAATTTTGCTGAAAAATTATCTTCCACCCTGGCATGATCGGGATTTTGTTTTTCTGAAACAGGCTTGGTAAAAATAGCAAGGATTGTATCCCTCAATAAATATTGTCTTATCGGTTTTGTTATTACGGCTGAAAACAAATTTTCTTCCTGCCTGTTAATTATGTTACCAGCCCCATTCATCAGGATAACCGGCAGTTGAGGATATTTATTTTTTATTGATGTTGCCAATTGAAAACCATCAAATTGCTCCATGCTCATATCCGTAAGTATCAGATCTATATTGTTGTTCGTTGCTAAAATTTCAAGAGCCTGTATACCGGAATCAGCTACAACAGGCAGCATCTTTAATGCCTTTACCTGTTTACTAAGAATGGTTCGGCTCATAAAATTATCGTCTGTTATCAGCACCTGTTTCCCTTCCAGATGGGTCATATTTTCTAATAGTAAATTACTACGTACAGATTGCTGACTGAGACTAAGTGGTATATTAAAAGTAAATGTGGTGCCTTTTCCTGCCTTACTTGTTACCTCAATTTTTCCACCCATTAACTCTACCTGTTTTCTGCAAATAACAAGTCCTATCCCGGTCTTTTCGTTATCAGTATTAAATTCATTTCCGGAAACACTATAAAACAATTGACTCATTTCTTCATCAGACATACCAATACCACTATCCCGCACTTCAAAACTCAGCAGTGGTTCTTTACTGTCATTATTAAAAGAATGAACACTCAACAATATTTCACCCCGCTGAGTAAATTTAACAGCATTCTCCACCAAATTCATTAGCACTTCTCGCAACCTTTTATTATCACCTGTTAACTGAACCGGAACATTTTCATCGATATCATATAGTAAATCCAGGTCAGCTTTACCGGCTTTAGCAGCAAAAAGGTTTAACACTTCTTCCAGTGTATCAATCAGATCAAAATCAATATTTTCTAATTTCTTATCTTTCCCATCAAGTTTGGAATAATCAAGTATATCACTTACCAAAATATTATTCACTGTTGCAAGTAAGCTTTGGCCAGAATTTTTTATAGTTTCTGTATATTCTTTTTGTTCCTTAGTCAAGGTGGTATCTTCCATTAGCAAAACCATCCCCAATACTCCATTCATAGGAGTTCTTATTTCATGACTTATAACGGTCAGTAATTCCTGCTTCAACTTTCGTATTTGGCCCGCTTCTTTGGTTGCTTTCTCTTCTTTTATCAATGACCGATCCAGTTGCAATTGTAACTGCTCGACCTGTGTCTCCAATTCCTCTACTGTTATATCAAAAGCCATCAACTTAGCATAATAAAAATGATAAACAGTAAAAATGGCGATAATACCAACGCCACATAAAAACCACCAGATTGAAAAATATAGTAATGCTGATAAGATTATAAATCCCGCAACAAAATAGATATAAAATTTTTTCATAGTAATTGATTAGCCTGTTTTTCTGATGTATTTCGGGTGTTAATCTTCTATTTCATGCATACTAATTTCACCCTTCTCCAACTTTTCCAGCACCGAAATATCTTTCAGGAATGGATTCCAATAAAAAATCAACCTGTCTATCGGCTTCCATAATATTACCCAGCTAAAAACTTCAAGAGTATTACTAAGTCCTGTATGAAGACTGCTTTCCTCTCCTTTATACAGTAAAGGCAAAAAGAATTGACATATCATCACTACTGATAAACTCACAAAAAGTAAGACGTATGTTCTTCGTTTAAAATTTTCAAAATCAGAAATCATGATTTCTTTTACCTCTGAAAAATGCCGTCGAATTGCATACAGCAAGGGCTCTGCGTATTGTTTATCTGCTTCGTTTCTATAACTGATTTTAAAATACACTTTAGAACTTCGCTTCACTGAACGGGCACAAGTCATAATGTATAGCTCAAATTCGTGGCTCAGTTGCCGCTTATATAAAGGAGCAGGATCTTGTGCATTATAATATCTCCGCAGATTTTCACGGTCAAGTGACAAAAAAATATTTATCTTCTTAGATAGCGACTTTCTCATAGTGGTGGCATTGCAATAACAAGTAAGGCAGCTTGTAAAAAGTGGTATCCTTATTTATTACTCTAATAAGAACGCAGGGATTATTAATTATTGGAAGATCAGACTGTTTTTTTTTAGTATAAGGGTAAACCTGTACAGGCATTAGATATTTACTTATATTTTAAAATCTTATCGCTTAAATATTTCTTTTAATCAGAATAATCAGTGAATATTATCGTTCAGTTTTGTATAAAATCCAAATTGTCCATTTAGGTTTCATTAAGGGGTGCTGATTTTTTCCGGCAATTTAATTGTCTTTGTTTTATAAGTCGCCTTAAATTGAAACCTGAACATAAAATATCCATAAATGGGAAACCACCTGATCCAGTCAGAAGACAAACTCTTCTTATACATGAAGCATGCCACCTCTGGCATGGCTGAAATAGATTCCAACGGTAATATCAACTATCCCAATTTGGAAGGAGAGGCTATACTAAAGCCAGTTATCTCTGCACATAGTATTGACAGCAATAACCTATTTGACATACTGGCACCCATAGTTCCCGAATTAGTAGAAAAAATAAAAAATATTGTTGATGATGGAAATAATACAACTACCTCCAAACCTCAAATATTTCAACTTTCCTTTGGCACAGGAAAGATGGAAAGGCGCATCAACCTGTCTGTAAACAAAATACCACCTGATTGTATTATTATATGCTTTGAAGACATTGCAGAAAAAAATATTAATGATAAAGCATTGCAACAGGCTTTGCTGGACAAAGCTGTGGTACAGGGAAAATTTGAAATTGCAGCTAATGTGCTCCACGATATTGGAAATGCAGTTGTTGGTTTTTCATCTTACCTGAGCCGTATCAAACGGTCGTTGGAACTGGATAATTCAGAAAATCTTCAAAACCTGGTTGGCTTTTTTGAAGCACAACGGACTGTTATCTCTCCTGTCTTAGGAGAAGCCAAAGCAGATGCTATAGTAAAAATAATCAGCGGCATAGCACAAACTCAAAAGACTAATCAAACCGATATTGGTAAATCCATTACAGAACAGCAAAATATTATCAACCATATCCAGGAAATACTCAACATACAGCGGCAGTATATAAGTGGTACTGAAACAATAGAAAAAAAACCGACCTACCTGAGTAGTCTTATTGAGGATTGTATGTCAATGGTTTTTGCTTCGCTTAACAAAAGGAATATCACGGTTACATTGGATGTTCCCAAAAATTTACCTGTTATTAAAGGAGATCGTACCAAGCTGATGCAGGTAATCCTCAACATAATTAAAAATAGTATTGAAGCTATCGATATTTATGCAGTGGAAAAATCAATTGCAATTACCGCCTGTACACAAAACGATTTCATAATATTAAATATCAACGACAGTGGAAAAGGGTTCGACCATGAAACCGGGAAAAAAATATTTACCAGGGGGTTTACCACGAAGAGAACTGGTACAGGCCTGGGATTAGATCATTGCCGGGCAATACTGGAAGGGCATGACGGTACAATTAGTATTACCAGTGACGGGCCCGGTAAAGGAGCACAAACAATCATAAAACTTAAAATTTAATCCACCTTTGATAACCAATAAAATCCAAAATTATGAGAGAAGCCACTAATGCCGCAGTTTTAGTAATTGATGATGAAGAAATGGTGAGAAATGATATAGAAGAAATTTTAACACCCAGAAAAAGTAGTGCTGAAAGTGATAGTGTTGGCCTTGCCGCCAGTATCTTGTTTGATTCTCCAAAACCTGCATCAAGTTCAAAAAGAACAAGTAATATTCCCAATTTCACAGTAGACAAAGCGTCTAATGGAATGGAAGGCCTTGAGCTTGTTAAAAAATCAGTAGCCAACGGAGTACCCTATGCTGTTATCTTTTTAGATATGCGAATGCCCGGTTGGGATGGTATGGAAACTGCCGAACAAATTAGAAAAATAGACACCCAGGCAGAAATCATTTTCGTAACAGCGTTTAGTGATAACTCAATTGATGATATAGTAGCAAGAGCGGGGCAAAATGTAGGTTATCATTGCAAGCCGTATGCATCAGAAGAAATTACCCAACTGGCTACCAAAGCTGTTACGGATTATAACAAATTGCGAAACCTGGAAAAACTGATTGAAACAGTTTCCTCCATTACAGTAAATGAACAACATCTCGCATCACTATTACGCAATATACTTGACCAGCTGGTTACCTATGTTGAAACTGATATGGCTTTGTTAGGAAAACTGCATGATAATTATGAATACGAAAAACTGTTTTCAGTAGGCGCTATTGAGGAAATGATGGATCTGGAAGCATTAATTACTAAAATAAAAGCTGCTCAAATAGCCGAAGGTACCGTCGTACAATTAGGTGATGTAGTACTGGCAAGGCTAAATAACTATTCAATTTTTGCTGTATTAAAAAATAAAGAACAATTAAAAACAGAAAAGCTATACTTATTAAAATTATTTGTACTGAATGCTGCCAAGGCAATCAATAATGCTGAGCTGCATGAAAAACTTTTACAAAAAGAAAAGCTTTCAGCAGTTGGCAAGGCCGTTAGTATGATGATGCATGACCTGCGTTCACCAATTAAAAACATCAAAGTACTTACGGATATGATGCGGCAGGATTACCCTGAAAATGAATGGCTTGATATGATAGATGAATGTGGTGTGCAGGCCTCAGAAATATTTGAAGATTTTCTTGACTTCATTAAAGAAACACCTGTAAAAAAATTACCGGTAAATCTTAACAAAACAATTGACGATGCGTTGAAATTGGCTGAGTCCAGAAATACCGGAGGAATAGTAACTATTCAAAAAGATATTCCTGATAATCTGATGACAGAAGGTGATGAAAGCAAACTAAAAAGGACTATCATG
Organism: Chitinophagaceae bacterium; assembly: GCA_046716235.1. Classification (GTDB taxonomy): domain Bacteria; phylum Bacteroidota; class Bacteroidia; order Chitinophagales; family Chitinophagaceae; genus JJ008. Next base: position 1,641 of record JBKJXQ010000486.1, on the reverse strand, counting down.
AACCTGGTAAATAATGCCATCGATGCGTTGATTGATAATAAAATTTTTGAGCCACGCATAGATATTGTTGCAAAAACCGATAAAGATGCAAACCAAATAATAATCTCCATCCGTGATAATGGACTTGGCATTCATTCAGAAATTATTAAAACACTTTTTGAACCTTTTGTAACAAAACAAAAAAGCAATGGCACCGGTCTGGGGCTGGCGATAGTAAAACAATACATCACAGCACATGGCGGAGAAATAAAAGTAGCTAATGACAATGGTGCTGTATTTACTATCAGTTTGCCCTTAAAACAGTAATAAGTATTGATAAATAATATAGAACAGGAAAAATGCGTAAAAGAACAGTCATAATCTGGTTATTTATTTTATTCGGTGCAATAGCAGTCTTATTCTGGCGCAATGAGTGGGTATATAATTTACCAACCCCCCTCCCGGAAAATTATGAGATGGCTAAGGCTGGGAAAATAATAGATCTGCCGGAAGAAATAAGAACAAATAATAACCCAACATTTTTGCATTTTTTTAATCCCCGATGCCCCTGTTCAAGATTCAATATGCCCCATTTTAAATCATTGGTAAAAGAATATGGAGGTAAAATAAATTTTGCAATTGTAGTGATGAGTAACAAAGAATATAGTGTAAAAGAGATACAGGATAAATTTAATTTAGCTATCCCTGTATTATTTGATACCTCAATCGCTGCTTGCTGTGGAGTGTACTCTACCCCGCAGGCAGTATTAATTGACGAAAACCGCCGGTTATTTTACCGGGGAAACTATAACAGAACCCGGTATTGTACTGATAAAAAAAGTGAATATGCCAAAATCGCTATCAATGCATTATTACAACATACTACCAATATTTTTTTTGATGAACATGCATTAATAGCTTACGGCTGCCAATTACCTAAATGCACTAACTAATGAAAAACAAAACCATCACTCCAACCACTAAAGGAAAAGGCCTGCACTCAAGTTTATTTCGTTACAGAATAAAGAAAAGATCTGATAAATTAATAAACTACTTTCTCACCTGCTATTTTGTCGGAGGACTTTGCCTGGCCTTTTTTTATGATACCTGGTTAATAGGCTTTGGTGTTGGTGGTCTTTGTCTTGTGGCTTACTACTCGGTAAAAATAGCTTTGCCTGATTCAAATCTTTATCAATATGTTTTAAGTGTAGTATTAGGGATTTTTATGGCACAGTTCATTTACCAGATGCATGGCATGTTTGAAATGCACTTTTTTGCGTTTATTGGTAGTGCTATTCTCATTACCTATCAAAAATGGAAGCTTCAGATTCCAATGCTGTTAGTGGTGGTAAATCATCATATTATTTTTGGATATCTACAAAACAGTGGAAGAGACAATGTATATTTCACCCAGCTTGATTATTTTGAATTGCAATCATTTATCATCCATTTCATATTGGCAGCCACTATATTTTTTATTTGCGGGCTATGGAGTTACCTGTTAAAAAAATATAGTGATATACAAATGGTTCAAACAACGGAAATGGAAAGGCTTCAAAAAGAAGCTCTTATTGCAGCGAAAGCACAAGCAACTCTTGAAAGTAACAGCCGGTTCAGTTATGCCGCTCAAGCTACTTCCGATGCTGTATGGGATCGTAATTA
>JBKJXQ010000485.1:0-6568 GCA_046716235.1 Chitinophagaceae bacterium | reverse complement strand
AGAGATGGTGTGATAGCCGATTTCAACGCAGCCGAACTAATGATCCGGGAGCTGATAAAATTAGTCTACCCAAAAAGGCGCCTCTTTCCCCCAAGCTGGAGAATGATGATTTGTATTCCATCTTCTATAACAGAAGTAGAAAAAAGAGCTGTTCGTGACAGTGCTGAACAAGCCGGTGCTAAAGAAGTATATCTTATACATGAACCGATGGCCGCCGCTCTGGGTATCGGTATTGATGTGGAAGAGCCGGTTGGAAATATGATTATTGATATTGGTGGGGGCACTACCGGTATAACAGTGATTGCACTGGCTGGAATTGTTTGCGACCAGAGTATTCGTGTGGCTGGCGATGAATTTACGGCCGATATTATGGAAGCTCTCCGTCGTTATCATAGTTTATTGATTGGCGAACGAACTGCCGAACAAATTAAGATACAGGTAGGCGCAGCGATGAAAGATATTGACAATCCTCCTGATGATTTTGCGGTAAATGGCCGTGACCTGGTAACAGGCATCCCCAAACAGATCTTAGTTAGCTATCAGGAAATTGCCGAGGCCCTTGATAAGAGTATTTTCAAAATTGAAGAAGCTATACTAAAAGCTCTGGAGCAAACGCCACCTGAGTTGGCAGGAGATATCTATAGACGTGGATTATATATAACCGGGGGCGGCGCCTTATTAAGAGGACTTGACAAGAGACTTGCTAATAAAATAAAATTGCCGGTGCATGTGGCAGATGATCCTTTGAAGAGTGTGGTAAGGGGTACCGGACTTGCACTGAAAAACTACAGCAGGTATCCATTTGTGATGAGATAAAAAATAAGGCAGAAGAGTAAAATTGGTATTTAGGGAACTTTCTGTCTTCTGATATCCGGCTTGTTACTTCAAACTTACTCAGTTGCGTAATATATTTCTCTTCATTCGGCGGTATTTTACCTTTTTCACTTTCCTTATTTTACAGGTGGTGGCTTTAGGATTCTTGTTTAATTACAACCGGTTTCATCGTTCAAGATTTTTGGGTGTAGCTAATGAATTAACCGGCCGCATTAACTCGCAATATAATAAGATAGAAGACTACTTTACGCTGAAAGAAGAAAACAAGAGGGTACACCGTCTCAACGATTCTTTATTGAATCGACTTCCTTCTGTATATATGAAAAGAGATACCAGTGTTCAGCTGGTGCAGGATTCTGTAGCTTTTGATACGCTGGGTCATTATCGCCGCTATTATCTGAGAAGTGCCACCGTAGTTTACAATACCGTTAGCTCCCAAAAAAATTATATACAACTAAACCGCGGTGCTAACCAGGGAATAAAGGATAATATGGCGGTTATTAATTCTGATGGAAGTGCGGTGGGGGTTGTGGTAAATGTAAGTCCCGATTTTTGCCAGGTGATGAGCTTGCTGCATGTGCAGAATACGGTAAGTGTTTCATTAAAAAAAGGCGGCGACTTTGGTACGATAGAATGGGATGGAAAGGATCCGCGGTATCTCTATTTAAAGAAAATGCCCAAAACAATTGAAGTGAAAAATGGAGATACCGTACTCACCAGTAAAGTGTCATTTAACTTTCCTCCGGGGTATATGGTGGGTACAGTAGCAGACGTAAAGCTGGATAATACAACCGGTATGTATTTGCTAAAAGTAAAAACAGCCGCTAACTTTTATAATCTTCAACAGGTACATGTGGTAGAAAATATTGACAGAGACGAGCAAATAAAACTTTTTGAAGAAACAAAGAAAAAAATAGAAGAAGCTAAAAAAAGCACCAGGTGAGTGAATTTTTAAAAAATATCTTACGAATAGCAGTATTTATTTTAATACAGGTATATATATTAAATAAAATTCCGAATCTGCATCGGTTTATCACCCCTTATTTATACTATCTGCCCATTTTGTGGTTACCATTTTCTGTTTCCAGATTTTGGTTATTAATAATCGGGTTCCTAACTGGTCTGACTTTGGATTATTTTATGATGACACCTGGTCTTCATGCAGCTGCTTGTGTACTCGTTGCCTATGTACGGCCCTTTATTATTGATATTATTACTCCAAAAGACAGCTCTGAATTTAACTACCGTGAACCTTCGCCAAAAGCTATGCAGTGGACACCTTACGCAGTGTACGTTTTCATTCTAACATTATTACATCATGGCTATATGGTGTTCCTGGAGTGGCTGAGTTTTGGAAGTTTTCTCGATTTTATTATTAAAGTAATTGCCACAACCGGTATCAGCCTGTTATTAATTTTTACAGTAGACCTATTGTTTCCCCGTAAATTAAAATTCCGGACAAATACGGCGTAATTCTTACCCTTATCAGCCGGGTTTATTACTAAAAAAATTTTGGTACAAAATTGTACGGCGAGAAAAATTTTCTTAAAATATATTTTATCGTCAAATAGATTTGGAAACCGCCTGTTGTAATTCGTACTTTGTATCATTATTATTGTTTCTCACTTTATTTACTTCTTACTTTCTACATGTCTGTTTTTAATCAATCAAGAAACCGTATCATTCGCCTTGTCTTCCTGATTGTTTTTGTGATTATCATTGCCCAGTTATTTTATCTGCAAGTGGTGTCAGGCAAATACGGGGCTATGGCTGATGATAATGCTATTTTGAAAAAAACAATATATCCACCAAGGGGCTTGGTTTTTGACCGGCATAAAAAAGCCATTCTCAATAACACACTTACCTATGATCTGATGGTGACACCATCACAGGCGAAAAGAATTGACACGGCTTTCTTTTGCCGGTTGATGGAAATTGATACTGTTGAATTCAGGAAAAGAATCGTTACCGCTATTATAAAAAACAGTTCGCAAAAACCATCCGTGTTTGAAGCATCATTGCCCGCTGAAAAACATGCCCGTATACAGGAAAATTTATGGCGTTTTCAGAATGGATTTTATATACAGGAACGACCAATTCGTTCGTATCCTTTTAACGCCTGTGCAAACATAGTAGGATATCTGGGCGAAGTAGATACTAATTATCTTAAAAAGCATAATGAAGAAGGGTATGTAAGTGGTGACTATGCCGGAATGACGGGGCTTGAATCTAATTATGAAAAAGCATTAATGGGAGAAAGAGGAATGCAGGTTTTAATAAAAGATAATTTTAGCCGCATCCAGGGGTCTTATGAAAACGGTAAAGAAGATGTTCAAGCAATTGCCGGCAGCAATCTTTATACAAGCCTTGATATAGAATTGCAGCAGTTGGGAGAAAAATTAATGAATAATAAAGTGGGATCTATTGTGGCCATCAATCCAAAAACAGGCGGTATCTTAACGATGGTTAGCAGCCCAACGTACAACCCCGGTTATCTGACAGGCTCTGAACGAAGAAAACATTTTTCTGAATTATATACAGACCCTCGTCTTCCGTTATTAAACAGGGCAGTAAATGCAAGCTATGCGCCAGGTTCTACTTTTAAAACCTTGCAGGCACTGGTTGGTTTGGCAGAAGGAGTTATTAATACTAAAACTACATTTAGTTGCTCCGGTGCTTTCTATGGTTGCGGAGGTAATAACCCGATGGGTTGTCTTGATCCCGGTACTTATTATTTATCTACCGGAATTACCCATTCCTGCAACACTTATTTTGCCAATGTAATGCAACGGGTTATTAATAATCCAAAATATCCAACACAGGATAGCAGTCTGAGAAACTGGAACCGTTATATGTATGCATTCGGATTAGGTCATCGGTTGGGTGTAGATGTACCAACAGAACAAAAAGGAACTATTCCAACCCCGGAAATGTTTAATAAAGTTTACGGAGCAGGCCGTTGGGGGTTTTGTAATTACCGTTCTGTAAGTATTGGGCAGGGTGAAGTAACTACCACCCCCTTACAAGTGGCAAATGAAATGGCATATATCGCAAATAAAGGATGGTTCATCACACCACATATTGTCGATTCAATAGATGGAGGTGATAAGTTTGGGTTGCTGGAAAAGTATAAACAAAAAAATGTACCTATCAATATTCCCGACAGCATATTTGAAGCAGTACATGATGGAATGCAGGGTGTAATGGAAGGAGGTACAGGACGTGGTGCAAAAGTACCGGGCATCACTGTATGTGGAAAAACAGGAACAGTAGAGAATTATTATCGGGGGGTGAAACAACCTAATCACTCTTTCTTTTGTGCATTTGCGCCGAGAGATAATCCCAAAATTGCTATTATGTGTGTGGTAGAAAACAGCGGACGTTTTGGAGGTACTTATGCGGCTCCCATTGTAAGCCTGATGATTGAAAAGTACCTGAATGATACTATTGATGCCAAAAGAAAACCATTAGAAGAAAGAATGGCAAGTATAAATCTTATTCCACCATTGATGCTTAGAAAAATGCAAATCAAAGATTCTTTACAAAAGGCAAGAAAGATTGAAAAAGAATTGAAAAATGAGTTGAAGAATATTAAGGATACTTTGAACTCGGAAGATAACCTGACAGAAGCAGAAGTGAATGCAGGGAAGTCAAAAAGTAATGCACCTGCAAAAGACACAGAGAATAAAGAACCAATAAAAAAAGAAATGATTGTGCCTGATAAACAACGTCAATCATCCATCAATAAAAAAGATTCGGTAAAGAAATAATTATCGAAACAAGAATGAACCAACGCAACCCCGCTATATCAAAAGGAATAGACTGGAGCTTAGTATGGATATACCTGCTGCTGGTGGCAATAGGGCTTACTGCTATTTTTGCGGCTACCTACAAAGAAGGAGATCCGGTAATACAAAGTTTTTTAAAATTTAAAACAGACTACAGTAAACAGTTTTATTTCTTTTGTACAGGTACAGTAATTGCTTTTTTTATTTTATTAACAGATAGTAAGTTTTTTTCAGCTACAGCTAATCTTGGTTATGTAGTTGGCATTTTTTTATTGTTATTGGTTTTTCCCTTCCATTCTAATATTAAAGGGACCGAATCTATAATTAAGGTGGGTGCTTTTAATTTTCAGCCAGCAGAGTTTTGTAAAATATTTGTGGCAATGGCATTGGCAAAATATCTATCACGGCCCGAAACAGATTTTACTAAAATCCGTTCCCAAATTATTGCTGCAGGGATTGCTTTTTTGCCAGCAGCCATTACTCTCCTGCAAAAAGAAACTGGCCTTGCATTGGTGTTTTTCTCCTTTGCTATTGTTATGTACCGGGAAGGTCTTCCTTCTGCTATCCCATTAATTGCTTTTGCTGTGGCCGCATTAATAGTGGCGTCAATCATCATCGAACCTAATACATTGGCCATTATACTTACGATAATTGCTGCTGCGATTATTTATTTTCTGCGACGGTCTATTAAACGCAGTAAGGGTTTGTTGGCAACAATTATTCTTCTGTGGTTTGTCTGTGTCGGTATCCAACGGTTTGCTGTACCAATCATTTTTAAAAATGTACTGCAACGACACCAGGTAGAAAGGATATATGATTTGTTTGGAAAGGACAATCCTTATCTGGAAAAAAAAGGAGATATTTCTGAAGAAGATGCTGCTAAGAAAAAAGAATCAGGCAGCAGTTATAATGTGAGGCAATCTAAAATAGCTATCGGCAGCGGTGGAGTATTTGGTAAAGGGTTATTAAAAGCTACGCAAACCCGGTATGACTTTGTACCGGAGCAGCGAACTGATTTTATTTTTTGTACTGTTGGAGAAGGCTTTGGTTTTACGGGAAGTATTGTGCTGCTCGGTGTTTATCTTATTCTTCTTTTACGAATAATAACACTGGCGGAAAGACAGCGTAGTGTTTTCAGCAGATGTTATGCTTATGGAGTAGCAGCAGTGTTTTTTTTCCATATTGCCATTAATCTATCCATGACGGTGGGGCTGGCTCCTGTAATTGGTATACCACTTCCATTTATCAGCTATGGCGGCACGTCCTTACTCACTTTTACAATCATGCTATTTATTTTAATACGGCTGGATGCAGACAGGCAAATGGTCTTACGCTAAAAGATACTGATTAGTATTATGAAAATTATTCCACTTTTCGAAGGCTCCTTTACCATTGATAAAACAAAGCTATTTGTACCATTTGATGAAGCAACACATGAGTTAAAAGATAGATCGATTGGAAGTTTATTGGTGGAAATACAACCTTTCGTTGTGATTACTTCAAAAGATATTTTGCTGATTGATACAGGACTTGGCTTTAAAAAAAATGGAATATTGCAATTACACCAAAACCTGATGGAAGCTGGCATCAACCCATCAGAGGTAACAAAGGTGCTGCTGTCTCATTTACATAAAGATCATGCTGGTGCTGTTGGGATGGAAAGACCGGATTTGGAAAGAAGCCTTTCATTTCCAGCGGCTACTTATTATGTGCAAAGAAGTGAATTGGCTTTTGCAATTGAAAAAGGATTTCCATCTTATATAACAGAAGAATTAGACTGTTTAAAAAATTCATCGCAAGTTGAACTATTGGAAGATAATGGAATACTTGATGATTACATTACCTATGAAATAACCGGGGCACATTCACCGCACCACCAGGTATTTTGGATAAAAGAGAATGATGAAACAATTTTTTTTGGGGGAGATGATGCTCCACAGTTGCAG
>JBKJXQ010000484.1:0-3265 GCA_046716235.1 Chitinophagaceae bacterium | reverse complement strand
GTTTCAATAGAGATTAACGCCGAGTCCACTCAACACACCAGCCCACACTGTGAGACATCGGCTATGAAGTTGAAAGTTTGTAAGACTCGTCAGGGAAAAAATAGAATAATTTTAGTCAAAATATAATTGAATTTTTACTCATAATTCCCAGGCGAGTGTCAGATAGCATAGTGTGGTTGCTTTGTGGCACTCGCCGTACCTACAGAGTTTTAATAGAGATTAACGCCGAGTCCACTCAACACACCAGCCCACACTGTGAGACATCGGCTATGAAGTTGAAAGTTTGTAAGACTTGTCAGGGAAAAGAAATTGACGTTGATTCGCCTGGTGGGTGGATATTTTCGACAGGCTCAGTACATCACGTTGGCTACATTTTATCGACCACCTCCAAGTGGAATAATTTTAGTAAAAATATATTATATTTTTATTCCTGGAAACACACACTAAGTGCAGAATTAGGACCCCCTCCTTAAGTCGGGTTTTTGATTGAATAGTTTATTTTAAAACATTTAGTTTTATTAGAATATTAAACTGACTTTTACAGAAATTGATTATCAGATAACCTTTCAAACCATTTAACATGCTACGATTATTTGTTTCTTTAGTATTTACAACTTTCTTTTCTATATCCATTAATGCACAGGTTTTTGGTAAAATATATGAGGCAGACAGTTTAAAGGAAATTATTGCCAACCACAAATTAGTAGCTGTTATCCCGTTTAATTACAAAATTGCTATGAAAAAAATGCCCAAGAATACAACTCAGGAGGATATTAAACTGCAGGAAGAGAAAGGCTCCTTGTCTGCACAAAATAGTTTTTATACGTATGCCTTGAAAAAAGTAGAAAAGAAGGAAGTAACTGTCGAAGTTCAGGATATAACAAGAACAAGAGTGTTGCTATCAAGAGATAGTATAACAGAGAAAAATATAAACAATTTTCTTCCCGAGGAGATTTGTATAAAACTTGGAGTTGATGCATTAATTACAGGAGATATTTTTGCTTCTCAGCCCATGTCTGAAGGGGCAGCTGTTGCAACCCAGTTACTGGGAGGCTTCTCAAAAACTAACCAGGCTAAGGCAACTATCAAAGTTTATGATAAATCAGGGAAGCTGATCTGGTCATATGGGAAAGAAGTTTCGGGAGGGTTGGGAAGTGATGATAATGATATGATCAGGGTTTTAATGCGTAAAACAGCAAACCGATTTCCATATTTTAAAGATTAGCTTTATTTTCTTTTCCCTTTTATAAGTTGACCTTTTACATCGTGGCGTAAATGTAGAGCCTGCCTGTCGGAAGTATTGTCGATTTATCTTTACACCATAGCGATACTTTACCCTATTTCTTTTTTGCCTTATCCCAGTTATCCTGCATGTCGCTGTAATTTTTTTTACCTATGGTTGACTTTTTCTTTGGTCTTGCAGTGCCTTTTTTCTTACGTGCATTAATATTATTCACCAGCGAATTTTTTACCCCCAGCTTATTTTTTTTAAGGCTGCCGGCTTTCTTGCCGGTTGTCTTTTTTTTTGCAGCAGCTTTCTTTTTTGTGGCCATATGAATCTTTTCAAAAGTTTTGCAAAAACAATACCATTTCTTCGTGTAGAAAAATTCATCGGGCACTGGAGGAAAACACCAACCACGGTGTGTGATATCTATTACCTGACCCCCTTTTAACAATTTTTCTTACCTTAATTGAAAATTACAATTATGAGAAAGAATATTATTAAGTACATCCCAATCCTTTTTATTTGCTGTTTTTTATTTACAAATAAAAGTTCGGCGCAAATGTTTACCAATGATGAACTGAAAGCCCAGATGCAGGTTGACTGGCAAAGAGCCAAAGATTACACGAATGAATACCTGAATACAATGCCTGCTGGCAAATACAGTTATAAGTTCAAAGCAGCAGATAGCCTGCGCAGTTTTGCCCAACAGATGCTTCACCTTGCAACGGTCAATGTATTCCTGATGGCCACCGCCACAGACAAGGTACCATTTCCATGGGCCAGTTTTGATTTAGAAAAAAGAGCAAGTGCCCAAACCAGGGATTCCGTGGTCTATTATGTAAATGCCAGTTATGATTTTGCTATGGATGCGGTGAAGAACAGCGACCCTTCAAAATGGAAAGAAACAAAGGAATTATTTGGATTTGAGGCTACCCGGTTTGCACTCATGCATAAAACTTTTGAACACCAAACCCATCACCGCGGGCAAACAACCATTTATATCCGGTTGAATGATGTAAACCCACCGCAGGAGAAACTGTTTTAAATTTTTCGAGTATAAGCATATTAATAAGGATGACTTTATTTCTGTGTTGGGTGAAGAAAAACACCAACCACGGCATTTTATTTTGACGCCGTCACACTCTTATTACCTTAAGTGCAGATATTGAAACGAAACACTTAATTTGTATTCAATAAATAATAAAAACAACCAGCCGTGTCATTATTTGGAAATAAAAAAAATGAAGAGTCCATACATGCAAAAACATGGACCGTTATGGGCATTATAATATTGTGCCTGCTGTTTACCGGCATTTTTATTTACACGTTTAATATATCATTATTGTTGATGGCAGGTATTGTGCTGGCTGTGTATCTGCGGATGATTGCAGATAAAATAAAAAAATGGACAGGCTGGAAAGATATGCTGTGTTATGGTATGTCGATAATCATCACCTTGATCATACTCATTGGGCTCGGATGGCTTATAGGTGCTAAAGTGCAGGATCAGGCAAAGGAAATGGTACAACAACTTCCGGAAATGAAACAGCGAATTGGCGCTGCGGTGGATAAATCGCCATTTGTAAAAAAATTAGCAGGAAAATATACAGAAGGATGGAGCAAGGGAGAAAAAAAAGATAGTGCAGCTGCTGCAAAACCAACCAACCAGGCCGGTGCAGACTCTTCAAAAAACAATACGCAAAATAGTATGCCCGATTCAACGGGGCAAAAGAGTGTGCCCGATTCAACGGTGCAAAAAGAGAAGCAAAATGCACCTACAGAGCTGGAAGGTCAGCAATCATCCGGCGGAGCTGGTGGTCTTTCGTCGATATTGAAAAAATTATTTTCTTCTACCTTCGGATTGCTGGGTGATTTGTATGCTATTTTTTTTATCGGCATATTCCTCGCCGGAGCACCACGGGAATATGTAAACGGTATCGTAGGCCTTTTACCTGCATCCGCACAGGATAAGGGAATAATTGTAATGGAAAAAACCGGGCTCAACCTTAAGAAATGGTTTAAAGGTACTGTGTATAGTGT
>JBKJXQ010000483.1:0-4983 GCA_046716235.1 Chitinophagaceae bacterium | reverse complement strand
AGGGAAGGAAAAATATGGGGCAATCTTGTAACGTATGTGGTTATCACCAATAGCCTGATTACAAATAAAAATACAAATCCCTGGAGAGCCGGGGCAAATGATAATACTACTATTAGTTTTGAACATGATGTAAAAGTAGAAGGAAAAAATATAAAAGCTGGTACATATGGTTTATCTATGGCGGTGTGGCCAGACAGTGTGATGCTGATTTTCTCCAATCAAAGCAATGCCTGGGGAAGTTTTTATTACGAAGATAAATATGATGCATTGAGAGTAATGGTAAAACCTGTCAGGCTGGAAAAAAGTGTAGAGTGGTTAAAGTATGAGTTTATTGAGCACCGGGAGAAATATTGTGTCGTTGCTATGCAATGGGAAAAATTATCGGTACCTTTTAAAATAGAAGTGGATGTAGATAATATTGTAATGAACAGGCTGAGAGACCAGATGACAAGCCAGAAAGGATTTAATCAACTGAATCAGGTAGCAGCAGCCAATTATTTTCTGAACAAAAATATAAATCTCGAAGAAGCATTAAGCTGGAGCCAGCGGGCAGCAACATTAAAAAGCTTTAGTACATTGAGAACTCTTGCTACTGCTTATGAAAAACTAAACCGGCTGAAAGAAGCTGATTCCGTAATGACGGAAGCATTAACAATGGCGAATGTAAACCAATATGTTGCTTATGGCCGGGCATTAATAGTTCAAAAAAGGAACGACAGGGCAATGGAGATTTTTAAAATGAACCAACAAAAAAATGGCGATACTTACTTTGTAAACTTTGGGTATATGTTTGGATATTCTGCAAAGGGAGATTACAAAAATGCAATTGTGTATGCACAGAAAGCATTGGCACAGGCGACTAATGACGGAGCTAAAAAACAACTGGAAGAAAATATTGCTAAACTAAAAGAAGGAAAAGATATTAATCAGTAACAAATAATTAAAAGGGGAAATATGATAAAGCTTTTTAGCATTTGTTGTTTTTTATTCATTTTGCTGACATCAGAAAATTGCTCGGATAGTAAGCAAATGGATAATGATAAAGCAGTTATTGAATATGTTTGCCTGCCTTGCGGCAGAGATTGTGACAATACCCTTTACACCAAGCCAGGCATCTGCGAGCATTGTAATATGAAGCTGGTAGAAAAATCAGGAATTATTTTTAAAAAAGTGGAGCCGGAGCAGCTGTGTTCATTTATTGATTCCATTGGTGAAAAAAATATTGTGCTGCTTGATGTTCGTACCCCGGAAGAATTTAATGGCCTTGCAGAAGATAAATTCGGGAGTCTTAAAAATGCAATTAATATTCCGGTTCAGGAATTGGAAAAAAGAATTGTCGAATTAGAAAAGTATAAGGAAAGAGAAATTGTAGTGTATTGTTCACACAGCCATCGCAGCCCCAGGGCAAGCTATATGCTTACTCAAAATGGATTTAAGCATGTAACCAATATGCAGGAAGGTATGTCGGAGTGGAAGAAAAGGGTTACTGATAACGATTGTAACAGACAAATATTTGTACATCAATAAAATAATCAGTTAAAATAACCAACATGAATAATGCAATAAGCTGGTTTGAAATAGGAACTACCGATTTAGAGAGGGCCACAAAGTTTTATGAAACTATTTTTGGTGTGTCCCTGATACCAATGGATCTGCCAAATATAAAAATGCGGATGTTTCCGCTGGATGATATGATGACACAGGTAGGCGGTGCATTGGTTGATAGCGGTGGTTTTCATAAACCATCTGGTACCGATGGCCCTTTAATTTATCTGAATGGAAACCCTGACGTACAAGATGTGATGGATAAAGTTGAGGCTGCCGGAGGTAAAATACTGGTACCCAAAACAGAAATCTCTCCAGAATATGGTTTTATGGCCGTGATAATTGATACGGAAGGAAACAGGATTGGTTTGCATAGTGTACCAAAATAGAAGAGTTGCAATAAAAAACCTGACTGGATTCTGCCAATTGTTTTATAAGTAAAAGTATATTACTGCAACTAATTTTATTGTATGCAATCAAAAGCCACTACCGTAGAAGAATACCTGGCCAGCCTTTCGGAAGACAGAAAGGATGCGGTAAGCAAGCTGCGTAAAGAAATTAAAAAAAACTTGCCCAAAGGTTTTCAGGAAGGAATGACGTATGGAATGATTGGCTATGTAATTCCACACTCTTTATATCCTAAAGGGTACCACTGTGACCCCAAACAAGCATTACCTTTTATAAATATTGCTTCGCAAAAAAACTTTGTGGCTGTTTACCACATGGGAGTTTACGCCAATAAAGAATTACTAAATTGGTTTGTACAGGAATATCCAAAACATACTACTGCAAAGTTAGATATGGGCAAAGCTTGTATTAGATTTAAGAAAATGGAAACCATTCCGTTTAAACTTTTTGGTGAGCTGGCTACTAAAATTACAGCGCAGCAATGGATGGATGAAATGGATAAATATGCTAAAAAATAATTTAATAAATGATTCTATGAATTTAGAAAACATGGATAAAACATTGCAGAATTATATTGCAAACCTGGAAAAGGCTACCGGAAAGAAATTGGACCACTGGGCTGCTGTAGTTAAAAAATCAAAGCTTGCCAAACATAGTGAGCTTGTTAGTATGCTGAAAGCAGACCATTCTATTACACACGGATACGCTAATATGATTGTACATTATGCCAAAGGAAGTTTTGATGCAGCAGAAGACACTGACAATTTATTAGCTCAGCAATATAAAGGGAAAGAAAACCTGAAGCTTTTGTATGATAAACTTATGAAAGAAATAATCAAGTTTGGATCTGATATAAAAATAGCACCCAAGAAAGCTTATGTGAGCCTGGTGAGAAAAAAACAGTTTGCCCTTATTCAACCATCTACAAAAACAAGAGTAGATATTGGTTTAAACATTAAAGGGGTACCTCCTTCCGGGAATGTAGAAGATGGTAAACAGTGGAATGCTATGTGCACACACCGCATAAAAGTGGAGGAGGAGAAAGCTATCAATAAAGATTTGATTAGCTGGATAAAAAAAGCCTACGACCAGTCAGGATAAAAAGAATCCGTCCCCGGGATAGGGAACGGATTTTAAATTTTAAAAAGCAAATTTTATTTCTTTCTCGTAAACTTAATATTCATTGTTTGAAATTCTTTTCCATCGGGCATCATCGCATACATTTTCATTTCCTGTGTATTATCATCAACGATAGTAAATGTTTCTTTTACATCTACATCATTAGTAGTGCCGGGATCAGTCATTTTACCTTTTAGTGTAATTGTTTTAGTAGCTTCATCCCACGGGCCTTTCATCACCATAATACCGCTACCCATATTATCAATCCAGGTGTTTATAAATTCCTTTTTATGAATATCATAGGCCAGTGTACCCATACCATTAAACGGCATACCCATCATATTCCCGGTATGTGTGCCTTGCTGATAAAGGCCATTCATTACCATTTTGTTTACAGTTGCTATCTTACTTTTTTCTTCTGGAGCACCGGGCTGCATCCACATGCTTACATCACCATCCCAGTTACCATCCCATTTGGCCATCATTTTGTGTACATCTCCCGGCGTCATATACGTCTGCCAGTTTTTCATCATCGTAGCAGAATCAGGCATAGCCATCGCATCTTTTTTAGGCTCTGTTCCATCCATTTTAGAATCAGTTAAAGTTGTTTCGGTTTTTGCTTCGTCTGTTTTTTTATCATTATTGCAGGCAAGCAAAAGAAATGATACTACGCAGACCGTTAAAATTTTTTGTTTCATAATGCTGGTTTTAGCTTAAAAAGATAGGAAAAATAAAATGACTTCCAATGAAATAATTTTGCTGAAAAGCGAAGACTTAGGATAACTGGTGAGTTTTTATTTGCATTACCGTAGCTATACTTGTAGCTTTTTCTTTGATAATAAATGCATTATCTCCCGCAAACAATTCGTCAATCGTTTCTTTAAAATAGCGAAGCCATGTTTCAAAATGCTGTTTGGTTAATGGCGATTTTTGATGCAAAGCTATATGCGGCTGCATAGCATTCTTCCGGTATGTGTCCGATTGAAATAATATGGAATCCCAAAAATCACCCAATACAGGAAAGTGATGTTCAAGATTTATGTTGGCAACATCAGTAAAAAGATAATTGATTGAATCATCGGCGAGTAATTTTTTATAGAACTCCTGTATAAGCAACAACAAGTCACCACGGTTTTCAATATCTTTTTTATCCGGCATCATCAACGTTGATTTCTTTTAAAATATTATCAATTCTAACCATTACATCCTTATAAGTCGTATACCCCCTTGCTACTAAATAAAATTTTGATTCGCTTGCCTGCAACAGTACAGCCGGAAAGCCAGTTACCTGCAATTGTTTACATAAAGAAAATTCATACAAGGCTTTTTCTTTATATTCCTCCCCATGTAATTTTTTATAAAAGTCTTCAGCGTTGATACTGTATTTCTCAAGCAGGTGACGGTATGCTTCATCATCAGTTAAATCTCTTCCTTCAAAATGCAGCGAATACTGAAGGTCGGCTGCAAAAGCAACTTGCTGTTCGGGATATATTTCTTTAAAAATACATAGAGCTATAGCCGCTTTTTCAGAATGGGGAAACCAATCACTTTCTTCAGGATTAGAGATATGCCATAGATAATCGGATCCGAATTTAACGCCAGTCATTTCCTCTACTCTTTTATAGCCCTCGTTAATATAAGCGGCAGTAGCAGCAATTGGCCTGGGATTTTCGGCCGGTATCATACCACCACTCAGCACTTCAAAAAAAAGCCTGCCCTTATATTCTTCAGATATTTTTTTAATTACCGGGCTGAAACCATAGCACCACCCACAATAAGCATCATAGCAATAATAAATTACAGATTGCATAGAATGTAAAGCTACTTTATGTGGGCAGCAATAATTTATGACTTTGGAAATATAATAGTTGATAAGCGAACAGAACCCTGAACGGAGCGACGCAAGGGACG
>JBKJXQ010000482.1:0-6902 GCA_046716235.1 Chitinophagaceae bacterium | reverse complement strand
ATATAGACCACAAACTTGTTTCACCTCCCGGTAATTATCCATTTGCTATATCACTTAATACGGATGAAGTTCCGGTAGAAGAATTTCAACAAAAATCGAATGGTGATTTTGACGAACTATGGTACAGGGTTAATAATGAAAAGGTAGTAGTTATAGCGAGGAAAAAAGAAAACATTATTGAAACGATTACATTGTTTTCGTATATTTTTTGTTCATTCCTTTTCCTGGTAGCTTTATTGCAGTTGTTATCCGTAATTGTTAAAACGGGTTATGAACGGGGAAGATTCCGAAAACTGTTGCAGTTTAATATCCGCCGGCAGGTACACAGCACTATTATTTTTATCAGTGTATTTTCTTTCGTTATTATCGGAGTAGCTACCATTTCTTTTTTCATAAGCCGTAATAAACGTAATAGTAACGATAAGCTCAGCCGTACGATGAAAATTATGGTCAATGAAATGCAAAAAAAACTTGCTGACCATAACACCTTTGATGATGTAATTAAGCTGTATGATTCGGTGTCCAATTTCGATTTACAAAGATTAGTGGATGAAGTATCAGATATTCACGGAGTAGATGTAAATGTATATGATCTGAATGGAGACCTGCAGGTATCATCAGAAGCCATTGTTTATACAATGGGAGTATTGAGTAAAAAAATGGATCCACTGGCTTTCTATCACCTCAGCAGGCTGCGCCAGGTACAACATGCACAAGAAGAACGGATAGGTAATTTTTCATACCTGAGTATTTATTCACCTGTACGGGATGAAAATGATAATGTTTACGCCTATATTAATATACCTTATTTTACTTCACAACCGGAACTTGACCAGGAGATATCCAATTTTTTAGTTACCATTATCAATCTGAATGCTTTTATTTTTTTAATTGCCGGTTTAATAGCCTTATTTATTACTAATCGTATTACGAGATCATTCTCCCTTATCAGCGATAAGATGAAGGAAGTAAATCTTGGCCAGCACAATGAAGAAATTGTTTGGAACCGTAATGATGAAATTGGCGAGCTGGTACTGGAATACAATAAAATGGTTGCTAAATTGGGAGACAGTGCAATAGCATTGGCTAAAAGTGAAAGAGAAGGTGCATGGCGTGAAATGGCACGGCAGGTAGCTCATGAAATTAAAAATCCACTGACACCGATGAAGCTAAGCATACAATACCTGCAAAAAGCAATTAATAATAATCAGCCGAACGTTAAAGAACTTTCAAGCAGTGTTGCCAATACATTGGTAGAACAGATCGATCATCTATCTAAAATTGCAGCAGACTTTTCTCAGTTTGCCAATATCGGTACTATCAATATTGAAACTTTTGATTTGCACGATGTGATTGGTTCATTGATAAATTTGTATCAGCCTGATCAAAAAATACAAATTGATTGGAAGCCTGTGAATAATCGGGTGATGGTTGATGCCGATAAAACCCAGATGAACCGCCTTTTCACTAATCTTTTTGCCAATGCAGTGGAAGCTTGTATTGATAGGACTGATTGTAAGGTTGACATAGCCGAAAAAATGAATGAGACCAACACCATTATTATAAGTATAAAGGATAATGGAGAAGGGATACCACAGGAAGTACAGTCACGGATATTTGTTCCCAACTTTACAACCAAATCTTCTGGTACCGGATTGGGTCTTGCTATGTGTAAAGGAATTGTGGAGCAGGCTAAAGGTAATATCTGGTTTGAAACTGAACAGGGCAGGGGTACTACTTTCTATGTGGAACTACCGCTGGTTAATTAATTCTTCATAACCAGCAATTATGCAGCATTCAAATACAGCTGTAATTTTTATTTTTTCCAGAATCAAAAATTTTAATAAAAAAGCGACACACTAAGGCATCGCTTTTCAAATTAATATATCAGTTTTTTAAAAACCTTTCTTGCCTTCACCCGGTTGATTCTTATCAGCATTCTTTACATATTTTTCCAACCAGTTAAATTGTTCAGCCAAAGTATGTAAAATATTTTCCCGGCCTCTGTAACCATGTGCTTCGTAAGGCAGGCTTACAAACTTTACCGTACCACCATTTCCTTTTATGGCATTAAACATTCTTTCACTCTGAATAGGATATGTACCGGTATTATCATCCATTTCTCCATGTACCAGCAGTATGGGTGTTTTTATTTTATCAGCATAGCTAAAAGGACTCATTGCATCATACAGGTCTGGTGCCTGCCAGTAAGTGCGGTCTTCATTCTGAAAACCAAAAGGAGTGAGTGTCCGGTTGTAAGCCCCGCTTCTTGCTATACCTGCTTTAAATAGTTTAGTATGAGCTAATAAATTAGCAGTCATAAATGCACCATAGCTATGTCCGCCTACTGCTACCCGGTTCCTGTCACCCACACTTATTGAATCCAACATATTGATGGCTGCTTCCGCATTCATCGTTAACTGTTCTATAAAATTATCATTCGGTTTTGCCGCAGGCTGCTGCGCATTGTTTTTACTTGTGGCCACGATTGGCATCTCTGCATTGTTGAGCACTGCATATCCCTGGGTTACGTAAAAAACAGGTGAACCCCAGTTAAGTAAGGTAAAGCGATGTTCGCTGCCCCTTATCTGTGCAGCATCAGCAGCAGAATTATATTCGGCAGGATAAGCCCAGATCAATACGGGTAATTTGCCATCACGTTTTGCATCATATCCTTTTGGAAGATACAAATCACCGGTAAGGTCTACACCATCAGCCCTTTTATATCTTATCTTTTCTTTGATTACTCCATCCAGTTGGGGATATGGATTGGTAAAGGAAGTTAATTGCCTGTCGGCTATACGAAGCTTTCCACCGGATCCTGCGGATAAATTTTTAATCCAATAGTTCGGTACTTCTTTTTCACTTTCACGACGGGTTAGCAATATAAGTTTATCAGCATCTATTACCCTTACTATATTTTCAAAATAATTTTCATTGCATCGCCAGATGATATCAGTTTTTTTTGAAGCAAGATCAAAAGTGGCAAGAAAAGGAAGATCGCCTTTTGGTGAACTGCCACTTGGATTGTTCATCAATAATTTAGTACCGTTGTCAATCAGTTTTATTACATCACGGTCATATTGATTTTTTTCTGTAACCGGAAAACCGGGGTTGCTATATGCATCAGTAGTATTTCTTTCCATCAGTTTTTCTATTTCACCGGTTGTTGGATTGTAGCGGTCAGTTTGTGTTTGTTGTTTGCCGGTAAGCCCTTCATTAACTAATGCAAAAGTTGCATTGCCCCAGTTAACACCACGGAATCTCATTTTTGTTTTAAAGAGTTGCCTTGGTTCAGTATTAAATGGTGCTGCTAACGCATATACTGCATCATGATAATCAATATTCTTTTTTATAAGGCCACTGTCCAAAGGCATGCACCATGTAACCGTGGCAGGCACATCATCTCTCCAGTCAAATCCACGGGCCACCATTTGTACGTTATCGTTACCACTTGGTGCCGTTTCAGCAGAAGGCAGATCGGCTAATTGTTTTATGGTTTTGCCATTTGCATCTGCAATGGTAACTACAGAGGGAAAACCTTGTGCAGGCACCGTATAGGAAAATGGCTTTTTCAATGTGCGGACAATCATATATTTTTTATCAGGCGAAATATTAATAGTGCTGTAAATAGCAGGCTGACCAATTTTTGTTTCTGTGCCATTACTATTTTTTACTAATTGGGAAGTTGCATAAAATTCATACAGCTGCTCATCATAAGGACTTTTAATAAGATCCTGAAAAGTTGGACGTGGCGTTGCTTTACCATAATTTTCCTGTACTGTCGGGCCTTTTGGTGTGGCAGGTTTTGATGGTGCCGCACCAGCAGGTTTTAAAGCAATTCGGTAGAGCAGTGTGTTATCATCAAACCATTGATAGGTGCCACCAATTACATTTAAGGGAGCCTTATTTACTTTCATTGCTTTTTGAGTTGCAATATCGATTACGTATAAGTCTACTGTGGTACTGGTAGTTTGAGTAAAAGCAATTTTTTTATCATTGGGATTCCAGTTTATACTTCCAGCATAAAGTGGCGACGGCAACCCAGCTATTTTATATTCCTTACCGGTAAGCATATTTTTCAGATAAAGATTGCTTATAAAATTTTGACGGCTCGGGGCATAGTTATCAGGATTAATACGAAGGCCGGCAATCTTCAATTCAGGTCTTGCCAGCTCTTCTACCGAAGGGTAGCTGGTGCTTTCAGAAAAAAGCATCCATTCCCCTTTATCATCAATGCTTATGGTTGGCGATGTTTTTGCCAGTAGCATATCTGCAATATTTTTTGGTGGAGTTTTATAAGAACCATCGTCCTGTGCCTTTATACTGATAGTTATTACTAATAAAAATAATGTACCGATAAAAGCTAAGTGTTTGTGTGGCATCTGTAATAAATTTATTTGCCCAAGGTAAGCATCTAAAGGGTTTTCTGAATTGCCATTGGTGTAAAAAAACTTTGTTAGTGCAAAGTTGCCATCTTTAATTTTGTATGAACTATTTTTATGCTATAAAATTTGTGATATGAATAATTTCTTTTTTAAACTATTGGTGATTTTCTCTCTGTTCGCCTTTAGTTCAGGCAGTCCTTCTGTTAAAACTTCCACACCTGCAGTTGGGGATCTGATATTACCCAAGGGGTTTAAAGCTAGTACAGTTGTGGAATCTTTAGGTAGCAATCGTCACCTTGTAGTAAACACTAATGGCGATATTTATGTAAGGCTGTCAAAGTTAAAAGATGGTAAAGGCATATTTGTATTGCGTAACAAGAATGGGAAGTATGAAACGATAAACAGTTTTGGTAATTACACGGGTACCGGTATCGCCATCAAAAATGGCTATCTCTATGCTTCTTCTAACAACGAAGTGTTCCGCTATAAGTTTAATGCAGGTAATGAAATAGATAATACAGCTAACCCTGAGAAAATTGTAACGGGATTGGTAAGCGGTAATCAGCATGAATCCAAATCCATTATATTGGATAATGCCGGTAATTTGTATGTTACTATCGGCGCACCATCCAATGCCTGCCAGGTAAAAGACAGGACTGCGGGTTCTCCGGGACAAGACCCTTGCCCGATTTTAGAAAAAGCTGGTGGTATCTGGCAATTTAAAGCTGATAAACTTAACCAGTCTTATTCACAGGGTGTACGTTATGCCACAGGAATACGTAACTGTGTAGGGCTTGACTGGAATACGAAAGAAAATCAATTATATGCTATGCAACATGGCCGGGATCAGCTGGCCGGATTATTCCCTGATCTGTATAATAATGACCAAAGTGCTGAGTTGCCTTCAGAGGAATTTATGCTGATAAAAAAGAATAGTGATTTTGGCTGGCCTTATTGCTATTACGATCATTTACAAAAGAAAAAAATACTGGGGCCTGAATATGGTGGTGATAGTAAAAAGCAGGATAGGTGTGCAGGAAAAGATAAGCCTATCTATGGCTTTCCCGGACATTGGGCACCGAATGATTTATTATTTTATACAGGCAAAATGTTTCCTGCGAAATATCAGCATGGGGCTTTCATTGCTTTTCACGGTAGCTGGAACCGGTCGCCGCTAAAACAAGGAGGTTATTTTGTAGTGTTTGTTCCTTTTAAAAATGGCAAGCCATCTGGTAATTATGAAATCTTTGCCAATGGTTTTACCGGTAAAGAAACGGTTATGGGTTCCGGACAAGCCAAATATCGCCCCTGCGGATTAGCCCAAGGACCTGATGGAGCTTTGTATATCTCTGATTCAAAAGAAGGAAGGATATGGAAAATAAGCTATTAAACAGTTGCTAGTTATAGGAAGGAATTGTGAAACTGAATACTGAACCCTTACCTGCTTCGCTTTGAATAGAAAGCATGCCGCCATTCTTTTCAATAAATTCTTTACTGATCAGCAAGCCCAGACCTGTGCCTTTTTCTTTTTCAGTACCGCGACGGGTGATGGTGGTGTGTTTTTCCAACAGCTTTTTTATTTTACTTTCACTCATACCTATACCATAATCAATTATTTCAATTTTAATATGGGCATTAACTGAGAATGCTTTTATCTCTACCTCATTGTTACGGTGACTGAATTTAATGGCATTGCTCATTAGGTTCCGGATGATAAACTCAATCATATCTTTATCTGCATGGGCTGTTACTCCTTCTTCCACTGATGTTTTTATCTTCACTTCTTTCATGTGGGCATGTAATTGAACCACCCTCACGGCACCGTCAATAATTGATCTGATGTTTAATTTGTCCTGTCTGAACTGAAGTAAATTCATTTGTGACTTTGACCATTGGAGCAGATTGTACAATAGTTCATTAAGGTAGTCGAGAGACTGCTGTGCTTCAAAAAATAATTTCTTTCGTTCATCATCACTCATCTTTTCATGGTGCTCTGTAATAAGCTTCAGAAATGACTGCATCGTTGCCAGCGGATTTCTGAGATCATGCGAAACAACAGAAAATAATTTGTCTTTTACCTGGTTGAGCTGGCTAAGTTTTTTTTCAGATTCTTTTACCTGTTCTATCGTTTCTTCCAACATGGCATTTTTCAATTGCAGATCGGTTGTTTTTTCCTTCACCTGTAGCTGTAGTTCCTGTTTTTGCTGTTCAATAAGTTCTTTCTTTTCTTTTTCTTTTTCTAATGCCAATCGTTCTTTCTCCAGGGTTTCAGTGGCTAATCGCAGTTGCATCCTGTTCAGTCTGCTGGCAAGACCTAACGATAAAACAACAGCCTGTATTAATACCCCATACTGCACAAGATAACGGGTGAAAAAATTATCAGTCATTAACCCGGTTTCCCTGATGATAAAAGCGATGGCGCCGATTACAAGAAGAATATTGGCTGCTATAAAATATTTTGCAGGCTCATAGTGGTCATAATAATAAGCCACAATGCCTGCTGCCAGCATCATT
>JBKJXQ010000481.1:0-7171 GCA_046716235.1 Chitinophagaceae bacterium | reverse complement strand
TATGAAAATAAGCCAGGTGGAAATGCAGGCCGATGGCAGAAAGGCAACTTTCTTTTACATAGCCGATGGCCGGGTGGACTTTCGGGAGTTGATTAAAGTTTATGCATCTGAATTCAAATTGAAAGTGGAGATGCGGCAGATTGGCGCCAGGCAAGAAGCTGGTAAGGTGGGCGGTATTGGCAGTTGCGGCCGGGAGCTTTGTTGCAGTACATGGCTCACCGATTTTTCATCGGTGAACACTACAGCGGCCCGTTATCAAAATTTATCTATCAATCAAACAAAGTTGAGCGGACAGTGTGGCCGCTTGAAATGTTGTTTGAATTATGAACTGGATACCTACTTAGATGCACTGCAGCATTTTCCAGAGAATTGTGATGTGATACAAGTGGCCAAAGGCAATGCCTTCCTGGTTAAAAAAGATATTTTTAAAAACCTGATGTGGTACACCTTGCCCGACAGTACCAAGCACTATCCTGTTCCTATTGAAACGGTAAGAAAAATAAAAGCACAAAATCAACAGGGAATAATACCTGATCAATTAGGTGCCGTAGAAGTAACCTCTTCTAAAATAAAAGAAATAGAACCGGAATTTGTAGAGTTGGTAGGGCAGATAAGTTTGAAAAGTCTTGATAAAGCGGCGGAACAAAAACGCAGGCAGAATCAGCAAGGTAATCAGTCCGCAGGATCTGGTGGACAAAGAGGACAACGGCCACAACAAAGAGGGCAAGGTGATAATCAGGAAGGCCGTGGTCAACAAGGCGGCAATCAGCAACGAAATCAACAAGGGGGCAATCAGCAGCGTCCAAATAATCCAAATAGAAATCAGGGTAATCAACAACGACCACCAAGAAATCAGCAAGGCGGTGGTCAACAAGGAGGCAATCAGCAGCGGCCTAATAATCCAAATAGAAATCAGAGAAATCAACAGCGGCCGGATAACCCGAATGAAGGGAAGGATAAATAGTGCAAAATGTATTATACAAAATGTATAATACAAAGCACCTGCTATTTCGTATTTATCATTTGTGACGAAAACTTATATCCCCAACGCCCTATAAATAGCATCCTGAATTTTTCCTTAAAATTCTAACGGTGACATAGCGGTATGTCTCAACCTTACAATTAACACTACCTCTTTTAGTATTACATATGAAACACGATACCGGTGTAATTCAAAAGCCCGGTATGAGCCATCATTATTAATTTTAAATTTATCTGGTGGAAAACGTTCGGGATTAACAGATAGTATTTCCGTCATAGCCACAATATCCATTCGTACTTTCATTGCATTCTGATATGAATCTTTACTTATATATAAAAATACTTTTTTCAATTGTAATTCTGCAGTCCTACTCCAACGGATTACCATCCTTCCATATTTTTTTTAATCTCATCCGTTGAAATTGAATTATCCTTTTTGTATTCGGCCTCTGCCTCTGCAATTTCATTGTTGTATTCTTCAATAGTTTGCCTCTTTTCCCCGGTTGGTGAAGGAATATCAATTTCAACGGATGAGTAATCGTAATGCAAGCTGCTTAAAAAAGCAAGTAAAACTTTTTTCTCCTGTTCATTATGTGGTATTACCAAAATTGACTTTATAAATATATTTGACTATTTAAATTTACAAATATTAAATCATATCCCCATTGCCCTGTAAATAGCATCCTGAATTTTTCCTCTTATTAAAAGCTGAGAAATTTTATTATTATTTCTGGTTGGATATACTCTATTAGATAAAAAAATATAGACCAAATCATTGGCAGGATCTACCCACACACAGGTGCCGGTAAAGCCGGTATGCCCAAATGTTTCAGGAGATGCTAATAAAGATGGATAGGGCTCTTTCCGGATGGCATTATCCTTCTCTGGTTTATCAAAACCTAACCCACGACGGCTGACTTTACTACTGTATGCTGTAAAAAGTTTGATCGTTTCCGGCTTTAAATATCGTTCGCCATTTATTTCACCACCATTAAGCAGCATTTGATAGAGCAATGATAAATCATACGCATTGGAAAATAATCCGGCATGACCTGCTACACCACCAAACATAGAAGCACCCTCATCATGCACATCTCCGACGGCTGTTTGCTGCCGAAAATAGTTATCTGTTTCTGTTGGCACTAAACATTCCAGCTGAAAACGGTTGCGGGGTTTGAAACCCGTAGAGTACATACCAATTTTATTATAAAAAGTTTTCTGGGTGTACTGATCGAGTGACAATCCTGAAAGTTGTTCAATAATTTTTCCAAGGAAAATAAAATCATTATCGCTGTACACATATTTATTTTTTGGCCCCAACGGACTTTTCAATATCCGGTTGAACATCGTATCCTGCCAGTCATTCCGCATATACATATTCTCCGCTACCCGTACCGTAAATCCAGTTTTCAGTTTATCTGAATAAATAGCAGGGCTCGGAATACCAGTATTAGCATCGATGGTTTCTTTATAGAAAACAATAAATGGTGTAAGTCCTGCCTGGTGCAATAAAATATCTTTAATCAATAATCCTGCTTTGTTAGTCCCTATTGTCCAGGGCAGATAATCACCGAGTGTTTTATTTAAATCCAGCAACCCTTCCTCATATAATTTCATAACTGAAACAGTGGTAGCAGAAACTTTAGTAACGGAGGCCAAATCAAAAATACTTTCCGGACTCATCAGTTGAGAAGAACCATATTCATACTTACCAAATGCTTTGTGATAAATTATTTCTCCCTGGTGGGCCGCTAATATCACACAGCCGGGATATGCTTTTTGAGCTATCCCATCCAGTGCTATAGAATCAATTATTTGCAGTCTTTCTTTTATTGAGGCTTTTGATGGCTTCATATCTTCCTTCACTATGCCTGCCCCAAATTTAAAGTTGCATACAGAAACGGGCAATTTGCCCTGTGGCATAATTTTCCCTTCGATCATATCAGCAGCAGCTTGTTGTGTGATGGCATCATCCTGGTAACAGGCTACCAAATTCCAGGCATCACAGAAATTTTTTGTGGCCAGCACATTACCAAACGTAAGGGTTATAGTTTTTATGAAGTTTAGATCTTTGTACAATTTTATAGCAATGGGACTTAATCCAAAATTATCTGCGGGTTTGAGAGAATAATTATGGATACCTATTACAATAGCATCATACTTTCCATCTTTCTGCACTTCTTTCAATATTTCATTGGCTTTATCCTGTCCATCTTTATAAGAGAATAGAAAAGTATTAGCATCCAGATCTTCATGAAGGCGTTTGCCAAAATTATTCAATGCTGAAGTACCGATACCGATATATGCAATTTTTTTCTCTTTACCAGTTAATGGAAATTGCACATAATCATTTCTTGAAGCTATCAACCTCGCCTCACTCAATAAAGTAATGCTATGCTGTGCCACTTCATAACAGATAGCATCGGTTTTAGCATTGATATCTTCCAGTAAATTTTTTGTATCTATAAACTGTGTTTGATTAAGTCCAAGATTATATTTTGACAGTAATACTTTCTTCACTTTTTCATTTATATCACCCCAGGATAATTTTTTATCGTCAATCGCTTTTTTAATTGCTTCAATAGATTCAGGCACACTTGCCGGCAGGCAAAGCATATCATTGCCGGCAATCAATGCTTCTACAGCAATAGTGCCCCCAGGAAAATATTTTGATACGCCTTTCATCTCTAACGCATCCGTAAAGGTGAGGCCATTATATCCCATCTTTGTCCGCAACAGGTCTGTTACATTATTTTTTGAAATAGAAGTAGCCCTGTTTGTAGTATTATCAATAGCAGGAATGGATAAATGAGCAATCATTACACTCCCTACACCTGCCTCAAATATGGCACGGAAGGGAGCCAACTCCATAGAATCCAGTTGCTTCATGCTTTTATTAATCACAGGAAGATCGAAGTGTGAATCCACATCCACATCACCATGACCAGGAAAATGTTTAGCACAAGCCATTATACCTGCATCCTGCATACCTTTCATATAAGCTACACCAAACCTGGATACTTTTTCTTTATCTTCTCCAAATGAACGATAACCAATAACCGGATTATTGGGATTGTTATTAATATCAACCACCGGTGCATAGTTTACATGTACTCCAATACGTTTACACTGTTCACCCACTGCTACTCCCATTCTGTAAATTAAATTTTCATCCTTCAACGCACCCAGCGTAAGCTGATAGGGAAACTTTGTTACACTATCCAGTCTCATACCTAATCCCCATTCCCCATCTATTGTGATCATCAATGGTGTTTTAGCTATACTTTGATAAAAGTTGGTAAGATTAGCTTGCCGGACAGGACCGCCCTGGAAAAAACATAAAGCACCTACATTATATTTCTGAACATCATTGGTTACTTTGGCCACATGGTCTGCGCCCAGGTTAGAATGTGCCCTTACCACCATTAACTGTGCAATTTTTTCATCATCACTCAGGCTATTGAATACACTATCCGTCCATTGCTGAGCATTCAACTTGCTTTTATATTGTGCAGATGATACGAGTGGTGCAAATAATGAAAGAAATAAAATGGCGTTTAATAATTTCATAGTATGTCAAATTGTAATATCTCTAAATGATTTTTTAAAATTAACCCTTTTGAAGAATACAGGAACATAGATAACACAGATTAGATATTTTTTCACAAAATGCAGGCGCAGGAATACTATAAATTTTCATAACCATTAACTTTTAAAACCCCTTATTAAATACAAGCATATTCAGCATTTTAAATGGCGAATCCTTTTAATCCATTATAATCGGTGTAATCCGTGTTCCTAATTCATTATTTTTGACAGCTAAACCAGATTTTGTGCCTGATAAGATTACTTTATTACCTGATAATATTGCGAACCAGATAGCAGCCGGCGAAGTAATTCAACGGCCTGCCAGTGCGGTGAAAGAATTGCTGGAAAATGCGGTGGATGCCGGGGCTACTGAAATCAAACTCATTATTAATGACGCCGGCAAAGCATTGATACAGGTAATTGATAATGGCAGCGGCATGAGTGAAACGGATGCAAGAATGAGTTTTGAACGCCATGCCACTTCCAAAATAAAAAGTATTGAGGATTTATTTCATATCCGCACTATGGGCTTCCGTGGTGAGGCACTGGCATCTATTGCAGCTGTGGCGCAGGTAGAATTAAAAACAAAAAGAGCTGAAGATGAAACAGGTGTTTATATAGAAGTAGAAAACAGCTCGGTAAAAAAACAAGAGCCGGTTGCTGCACCAGTTGGTAGCAGCATTGCGATGAAGAATTTATTTTTCAATGTACCGGCACGAAGAAATTTTTTGAAAAGTAATGCTGCTGAGATGCGGCATATTGTGGATGAGTTTACAAGAGTGGCTATGTCATTCCCTGAAATTCTTTTTACACTCAGCAGCAACGGTCAGCAGGTATTTCATTTAGAATCAGGAAGCCTGAAACAACGCATTGTTCAGTTGCTTGGCAATAATTATAATGCAAAATTAGTAACGGTAAAAGAAGAAACCGATTACATGAATATTTATGGATTTGTGGGTAAGCCGGAAACTGCCAAGAAAACAAGAGGTGACCAATATTTCTTTGTTAACAACCGCTTTATCAAAAGTGCTTACCTGAATCATGCAGTGATGAATGCTTACCAGCAAATGATCCCTACTGACAGTTTTCCGATGTATGTATTGTTCATTGATCTTGATCCGGCGGTAGTAGATGTAAATGTTCATCCTACTAAACAGGAAATAAAATTTGAAGATGAAAAAATAATTTATGCCTTTGTACAAGCTGCTATCAAACATGCACTGGCACAATTCAGCGTAACCCCAACATTGGATTTTGAATTGGATGCTTCCATACAACAGCTTTCCTCTATTCAACAACCATTTACGGAAGAAAGAAAATCAGCCGCTGCTTCGGGCTCAATCTTCAAAGGCTTTACCCAAAAAAACCAGGCACATTTTATAGAGAAGAGTGACAGAAGTGAATTGAAACATTGGAAAGACTTTTATGAGAGTCAGGAGCAGGGAGTCGGGAGCAGGGAGTCAATACAAAAACCTGAGACTCCACTAACGACTCATGACTCACGACTCACGACTGACACGGAATTAACCCAACTTCTCAACACCTACATCACCATACCATCCGGCAATGGCTTTCTTCTTATTCATCAGCAAGCAGCACATGAACGAGTGGTGTATGAACAACTGAAAGCAGCCAGTAAAGACAAGCCGGTAGCTACGCAACGAAGTATGTTTCCGGCAACACTGGAATTAACACCTGCTGATGCAGCGGTGATGGAAGAAATTATTGTTGATTTACAACAGCTCGGTTATACAATTGAACCCTTCGGGAAAAATACATTTGTCATACAAGGCACACCAGCCGATGTGGAAGGAGGTAATGAAAAACATATCATTGATATTTTGCTGGAACAATACAAACATTTCAACACAGAAGTCAAATTTTCCAAACGGGAAAAATTGATTCGTTCGTTAGCCCGTCAGCAAGCTATTAAAACGGGTGTACGATTAACAGAAAGAGAAATGCGTCATCTGGTAAATGATTTATTTGCCTGTGAGCAATCGAATAGTACGCCGGATGGCAATCCCACTTATTTAGAATTTAAGCAGGAACAATTAGAGAGAATGTTTGGAAAGTAGTTGTAAGTAATAAGTTTTAGGTGACCGCCTACTTACGACCTATAACTTATTACTTAGAACTTTTCACTGACTTTGGTTTCCTAAAATTTGTTGCGAACTCCTTGTATAAATTTTTCAATTGCTTTTCGGGCTTCAGTTGATGAAGCCTGATGATTGTTTATTAGAGTTGAAAAGATAAGCAGCTTACCTTTTTTAGTATATAAGAAACCGCTGAAGGCAACGACACCGGACAATGTTCCGGTTTTGCCATAGATATAACCGCTGTCGGCTTTATAATAACTGCTGATAGTTCCTTCACCGCCGGTGGGGAGGATGACTTTGATACGTTCCATTCCAAACTCATTTTTCATTTTGTTGAGGATGGCGACAAAATCCTGTGGAGTAAATAAATTATAGCGGCTGAGCCCGGAACCATCCACCCATTTTGGTTTTTGAGGGAGGTCTTTGAAATCAGTTTTTAATAAGGTGGCAATAATTTTTTCATCGTTCATTACACCCAGCCTTTCATTGCTAACCATTAATAA
>JBKJXQ010000480.1:0-4986 GCA_046716235.1 Chitinophagaceae bacterium | reverse complement strand
CTGGAAACGAAAATATATTACACCCATTTTTTCTGCGGGGGGCGGAACAATGGCGATGCTGGGTGTTACCTTATTCAGCTTCGGCTTGCAGTGGTTTACGCTGAGTTATTTACCCATTAAAGATTGCCTCCCTTTTAAACAGGGAAATAATATTACAGAACAAATGAAAATGCCTGTTGGTGCCAGGCCCGATAGTTTTGCTATCAATTTTGTGTATGCAAGAGGAGGGAAGGAGTATGAATTTTCTCCGGCACAACTTCCCGCTGATTTAGATACCTATAAGTTTATAAGCCGTAAAGATAAACTGATCCGAAAAGGAAATGCAGAACCTCCTATCAAAGGGTTTTCTTTATCAGGTATTACCAATGAAGATTCAACTCAAATTGTATTGAGCCATCCGTATGTTGTTCTGTTATTCTGTGAAGATTTTTCAGTGCCGGTTTCCAAATGGAGCAATGACTTTTCAAAAATATATGCAGAAGCAATAGCAAAAAATATTCCGGTTTATATGGTGACAACACAACCAGATATTGCACCAAAAATGATTAGCGAAACTTCCTTTAGTGCAGTTAAAATTTTTAAATGTGATTTTACAGCCATCCGTACTGCAGCCAGAACCAATCCTTGTTTATTTATTTTAAAGGAAGGAACCATCCTTAATAAGTTGAGTTATAAAAGAATGACTACGGCCATCGAAACATTGAAAAATATTCCAGTACAAAAAATTGTTACTGTTACACCCGTTAATTAAATTAAAACACTATGATAAAATATATCAGCAAAAAAATATTATATGGTTTGCTGGTATTAATAGGAGTGGTAGTGCTGGTATTTTTTTTATTCCAGGGCTTTGGCGATCCTTCCCGGTTAGTAATGGGGCAATCTGGCGACTCCACCACACAATCTAATATCCGCAAAGAACTATACCTCGATCAGCCTAAGTGGAAACAATTTATTTATTACCTGAATGATGTATCGCCGGTTTGCTTTCACAGTAAAACTGATATTGAAAAAAAGAAATTGAAAGGATTTTTTTTGGGAGGCTCAACAAAGCTTGGCTTTAAAGTTCCTTACCTGCGGAAATCGTATCAAAGTAAAAGAGAGGTGTGGACTATTTTAATGCAGGCCTTACCAGGTACATTGATGCTGGCTATTACAGCTATGTTTATTGCCATTCTTATTGGTATTCCTTTAGGAGTGATGGCCGCTGTAAAACAAAATACCTGGGTGGATACATCTGCCATTTTTGGAAGTATTGTAGGTATATCAGCACCTTCTTTTTTTATGGGCATCATCATGGTATATGTTTTTGGGTTTGTATTGAGCGACTGGACAGGTCTTCATATTGCAGGCAGTTGGTTTATTATTGATGATGCAGGACATAAAAAACTAACGATGCAAAATTTAATTTTACCGGCTGTTACATTAGGCATTCGTCCGCTGGCAATTATTACGCAACTTACACGAAGTGCTATGCTGGATGTACTTGACCAGGATTATATCCGCACAGCGTATGCAAAAGGATTAAGCAAACGACAGGTGATCTGGAAACATGGTTTACGCAACGCATTGAATCCAGTAATCACAGCGATCACTGGTTGGTTTGCCGAATTATTAGCCGGCGCCTTTTTTGTAGAATATATTTTTGGCTGGCAAGGCATTGGAAAAGTAACGGTAGATGCATTGGAAAAATTAGACTATCCGGTGGTTATGGGTTCGGTATTAGTAGCTGCTACATTTTTTATTGTGATAAATATTCTGGCTGATATTTTATATGGAGTGGTGGATCCGAGGGTGAGGGTGGAGTGAGTTCAGTGTCATACCGGGCTTGACCCGGTATCTTTTTCTAATAATTTTAAATGACATGAACCAATTCATATTCCGTTTACTTCATCTCAAATTTTGCAAGAAGAGTTTTCTACATTGGGGTGACCAATAATTTGGAAAGAAGGGTTTGGGAGCACAGGTATGATAATGGAAGTGTATTTACATCAAAATATAAATGCCACTTTCTTGTTTATTATGAAGATTATGATAGTATTGACAATGCCATCGGCAGAGAAAAGCAATTAAAGAACTGGCAGCGAAAATGGAAGATAGAATTGATCAGGAAGGAAAACCCTGAATTAATTGATTTGGCCAAAGACTGGTATTAGAGAAAGATGCCGGGTCAAGCCCGGCATGACGTTTATCAATTAATAATCACTTCCCCTACCACATTCTGACCCAACGCTTCATTCACTCTTTGTTTAATTTTTTCTTTCTGATAAATCAATTCATTTTTTAGCGGAGCCACATTGGTAGTGATGATTAATTTATCGCCAATGATCTGGAGTTTGTCGGTGTAGCGGGCCACCGTTTTACCCATAATATTTTCCCATACATCTTCTATCTGTAAAGCCTGTATGCCACCTTTTATGCGGCTGCCTTCCAGGAATTTTTTCATTGCATCACTGATAGAATATTCACCCATGTTGTAAAGATAGAAATTAGATGATAGATAATAGTGGATAGATGATAGTTCTTCTTAAATTGGAGATGGTTCTCAGCTTTCGGAAATTTTCAACTTTGCAGCATTATCATCTGTCAGTTTTCATCTATCATCTTATAAAATAATGAGTTGATAATTAACTGAAAGACTCTCCAAATGTGAACGAAGTCTTTCCTCATTCGTATCTGTAATAAAAACCTGCCCATCATTTTCTACACACACTTTGTGCAGCAGGTTGCTGATACGATCTTCATCTAATTTTTCAAACACATCATCCAGCAGCAGGAGAGGAGCAAACCCTTTTTCTTTTTTTAATACTTCCATTTCGGCCAGCTTCAACGCAAAGAGTAAACTTTTCCGTTGGCCCTGCGAGGCAATATTTTTAAAAAGCTGTTTCCCCAATTGAATATCCAGGTCATCCCGATGAATACCTGAAGTGGTTCGCTGGGCAAGGCAATCTTTATTACGGCTTATTTTTAATAATTCTGCAAAGGAAGCCTGCATCAATTCACTTTCATAAAACAGATTCACATCTTCCTGTTTACTGGCAATATCAGTATAAAGATGTTTGGCTATTGGTAAAAAAGAAACCAGGAATTCTTTTCGTTTATCAAAAATAATTTCCCCGGGCTTTATTAATTGCTCGTCAATAATATCCAGCAGCTCTGTATTTCGCTTACCCGTTTCTGCAAAATTTTTTAATAATGAATTGCGGTATTGCACTGTCCGGGTGTAAGTAATTAAATGTTGCAGGTAATCCTTATCCAGTTGTGATAATAAAGAATCAAGAAATTTTCTTCGTTCCTCGCTGCCCCCGGTTATCAACTCGGCATCATCCGGGGCAATAACCACACAGGGGTAGTGACCTATGTGCTGCGAAAATTTATCGTATGGAATATCGTTTACTAAAAATTCTTTCTTTCCTGTTTCCCGTAAAATACAAACAGCCTTCTCCGGTTTATCATTTAATTCCAAATCTCCTTCCAGCCGAAAACCAGAACTACCCTGTTGTACATTGTTACCATCAAGCCGGGAGAAATAACTTTTGGTAAAACAGAGATAGTGGATAGCATCCAGCAAATTGGTTTTACCAACGCCGTTGTTACCACAAATGCCGACAATTCTTTCGGTAAAATCATACGACCGGTTACTGTAGTTTTTAAACTGCAGAAGTGATATGTGTTTGAGGAAAAGCATTTTTGGAACTGCAATATAAGGGAGCCTCCCCAAACCTCTCACAAGTATGGGCTTTCGACTTCGGGCCTTTATATTCTTATCAATAGTAAGCGTAAGAAACTTTGCATTGAAATAAACTTCCCCTCCCCGGAGGGACGAATTGAGGAAAACTAATTGCAATAGGAAAATGGGGTGCCTGCCCGACTGAGTCATTCAGGCGGGGGTTGATGACCAATGGACCGAACCCAGAACGGAGCGTCGCAACAAAGATCATCAAGGAACAGAATCCTGATTATCCTCTCAAAATCACCGCTTTAAAATTCCTTTTTTCCCCTTATTTTTGCGACCTAAATTTCTATGCTGGTGGCTACCAAATTTTCTAAAGAAACTTATCTCTACTGGTACGAATTAATGCAATTAATCCGGCAGTTTGAATTGATGTCGGAAGAGAAGTACAAAATGGATGGTAAAATCCGTGGTTTCTATCATGCATATATCGGGCAGGAAGCGATTGCTGCGGGTTGTATGACCAGCACCCGTCCGGAAGATATGATGATCACTTCTTACCGTGACCATGGACTGGCAATTGCCAAAGGTGTTTCAGTAAATAGTTGTATGGCCGAATTATACGGTAAAGCAACAGGTTGTGCTAAAGGAAAGGGTGGCAGTATGCACTTTTTTGGTAAGGATGTTGGTTTCTTTGGTGGTCATGGTATAGTGGGTGCACAAATTGGAACCGGTGCAGGCCTGGCTTTTGCAGAGCAATACCGGGGTACCGATAATGTGGTGCTTTGCTACTTTGGTGATGGTGCGGCACGTCAGGGAATTTTGCATGAAACATTCAACCTGGCCATGTTATGGAAATTACCGGTAATTTTTATTTGCGAGAACAACAACTACGCCATGGGTACTTCAGTAGAACGTACTTCCAACGTAATAGATATTTATAAACTGGCAGATTGTTATGAAATGCCAGCCGATACGATTGATGGTATGAGTCCAGAAGCGGTACATGAAGGTGTGAGCCGTGCCGTAAAAAGAGCAAGAGAAAAAGGCGGACCAACTTTACTCGAGATAAAAACATACCGCTACAAAGGCCACTCCATCAGTGACCCGCAGAAATACAGAACCAAAGAAGAAGTAGACGAATACAAAAGCAGGGATCCTTTACAAATGGTTTTAAAAACCATTATGGATAATAAATTTGCCACTACAGAAGAAATTGAAGCGATAAATCAACGGGTGAATGCAATAGTGGATGAATCAGTAAAATTTGCTGAAGAAAGTCCGTGGCCAGATGATAGTGAAGTGCTGAAAGA
>JBKJXQ010000479.1:0-3999 GCA_046716235.1 Chitinophagaceae bacterium | reverse complement strand
CCATTAGTCGACTGATAAGGGCCAAATTTGTTATGCGGGATTGCAAAAACTATTATATCCGGCTATATTTTTTATAGCAATGCTGGACATAATTTTTCAGTAGTTCACGGTACAAATAATCAATTCTCAAAACTATAAAATTTTTGAGAAATTTAGCTTGGTAGTAAAATCATTCTATGTTGGGTGTTATAGAATTTATTTATTGCTCCTTCTTTATATCCAGCAGTTCTATTTCGAATGTAAGCATAGAACCACCGGGAATAGACTGGTAATCAAAAGCACCATATCCAAGTGTATAGGGGATATAAAATATGTATTTGGAACCGACAGTCATTAGCTGAAGACCTTCTGTCCAGCCGGGAATAACTCCAAGAAGAGGAAAAGTAATGGGCTTTCCTCTTTCATACGAATTATCAAATGTCGTCCCGTCTAGTAAAGTGCCGCGGTAATGACAAGTTACACTGTCTTCGGCAACAGGTTTTGCACCTGTACCTTCTCTGATAATTTGATACTGCAACCCACTCGCTGTGGTTTTCATTCCAGGCAGCGTTTTGTTT
This sequence comes from Chitinophagaceae bacterium, assembly GCA_046716235.1. Taxonomy (GTDB): domain Bacteria; phylum Bacteroidota; class Bacteroidia; order Chitinophagales; family Chitinophagaceae; genus JJ008. Next base: position 3,442 of record JBKJXQ010000479.1, on the reverse strand, counting down.
TTTGCTAAATATGTTTGACCGGCATCTATAGCTGGTCTGGATTTTTCAGCCTGTATCCTGCTCATATAATTATTCATACAATTATTGGCAGCGGCATCATCAAGTAATGGCTTTTTCCCGGACAATATATCATCGATAGCTTTCGACACCAAGGAAGTGTTTAGATTTTTTATACCCTGTTGTTTATAAAAATTAGCTACACTTACACCTACAGCATAGCTGGCAGAGTCATTCATATTTTTCAATGCATTAACTGCTGGTTTAGCAACGGTAGTTTTAGTAGCAACCGTTTTTGCAGATTTTGATGTGCCGGTCCCGGTCTTACCAGTTTGTGCATTCAATACTATAGTGGTGCAAAAAAATGTAAATACGAGAAAAGATTTTTTCATAAGTTTTTGATTAAGTTCTAAAAATACAAGTTGCGGGTTAAATCAGCAACGGTTAATGAATTAAATTCATCTTAAAATTTAACCATCAATAAAAAATTTTGTAAGGACAGTGTAAAATCGGTAGGCCGGTTTGCGGTGCTGGGGAGGCAGATGTACAACTTATAAAAGGTGCTCCATTTTCAGACGATTTTCATTAGTTGGGTCAGGCAATAGCTGCTCCAGCATAATTATTTTTTTTGGAAAACGGGCAGCATAGCCATTTACCAAATTGCGGATATAGCTGTTCTCTTTGTATGTGGTAAGATAATCTTTTATCGTCTCCGTACTTGTTATCTTCATATCTGAAGGAATGTATCCCATACCATAAAATGTTCCTCCGGAAATAAGTATGCAGGATTGATCATCACCATTTATTCCTTTATCCAGGATAATAAAAGAAGGTTGTGATTGCAGCGAAGCCGTTGCTTTCATCACCCGTTCATTATAAACTTCAGGCAGTTCAGTTTGTTCGCAGGCACCCATACAATAGGATTCAGCAATGCCTTCACAGCGATCATTATCTTTTTGTAAAAAACAAAGCCTGGGGCAAAGATTAAACTCCCGTATCAACTTTCGGATAATAGCATGTCCATCCACCAGGTAATGAAAAGTATAAACAGGATGTAGTCTTTTTCTGTTTTTATCTATCGCTAATCGCTGGTAGCCATTTTGATCGGTGTATAGAAACAGGCCATACACATCTTCCCATCTTTTTTGCGCAGCATTAAAAATTGGCCATCGCTTTTTTATTTCTGTTGATTCCAGTATGCAGGCCATCAGTTCGGTGCCGCAGTTTTGATAGCTGATTGCATGAATATGCTGAATAAAATTTTGTTTTTGCCGGCTTTCAGAGTTGTTGCTAAAATGGCTATTTACCCTATAACGGATATTATTGGCTTTGCCTACATATACTACTTTCCCTTTTTGATTATGAAAATAATAAACACCCGGAGTGTAAGGCAACTGTTCAAAATGTTCTTTAGGAACATTGGGTGGTAATGTAGATTCTTTGGAATTGCGCAGCAAACTCTTTTGAATGTGCTTTTCTTTATCGTTTTGTAATAGCAGTTGAAATAGTTTTACCGTTGCTTCAGCATCACCGCTGGCCCGGTGGCGATCATTAATTTTAATACTTAGTGATTGGCAAAGCTTGCCCAAACTATACGAAGGGTAACCGGGAATAATTTTCCGGCTTAGTCGTACAGTACAAAGTTTTTTACTGTTAAGATCAAAACCAGCTTCTTTGAGATGTGCATTTACAAAGGAGTAATCAAAGTTTACATTATGGGCAATAAATATTTTATCATGAAGGATAGTATAAATTTTTTCGGCTACTTCTTCAAAGCGGGGTGCATCAGCCACCATTTTATCAGAGATGCCCGTCATTACCTGGATAAAATAAGGAATGGGCTGGCCCGGGTTTATCAGTGTTTCAAATTTTTCAATTACAGTAGTGCCATCACATACATGAATAGAAATTTCTGTAATGCCATTGGCTGCAGCATAACTTCCGGTTGTTTCAATATCGACAATGGCATACATGGGTATAAAAAATCAGGACACCGAATTTCGGACTATTTATTTAAAAAGCCTGTTGTCAAATTGAAAAAGAGATGAAGTAATGATTTTTATTTTTCTGCTATCGGTGTGAAGGGGGTTGATTAAAACATTGTACTCCTCAGGAATAATAGCAGAGGGTACTTTCATCAGTAATGATTTTTTGGATTTTAAAAACGAATTGCCGATGTAGCGGGAGTAATCCGGATCGTCTCTCCAGTCAGGTTTAAGTGATAAATTAGTAAGTGGTGCAGCAAAACTATCCGGTATCTTTAACTTCATCAGGAAATTGCTTTGAATTTCTTCATAACCAATACTGTGAATAATTAATTCAAGTAGCGACAGAGAAATCGTAGTGCTGGTATAAATTACAGGAAACCCTTTACTGTTCCACCGCCCGCCCTTCAGCCTTGCCCCTTCGCCACTTATATCAGCGCCATAATTTTTATTAGTAAACCGGTATAAAATCATATATATACACCATACATTATTCTTCCGATTTCATCTGTCACAAGCCCAATGCCTTCACTGGTTTTAAGGGAATCAAATGTAAGCAGTTGACCTAATGCCAGCTTATCTCTCTTCAACCAGCGGTAGAGTGCTTCCGGGCTGGTAAAGGTTTTTAATCCCAGTTCAATTAATTCCTGCATTTGCAGAATACGGTCTACATAAATGCCTTCAAAACTTTTATTGTCTTTGGCATATCGTTGCAGTGTTTTTTCTGAGAGATGTAGGATAGAAGCCCATTCTTTTTGAGTAAAAGGCAGCTGTTCGGCAATTTTTTCAAACTTTCGGGAAGGAAAATCTGCAATCGCAGGTATTTTTCTTACAATTCTGTACACCGGCAGTGGCTCACCTGCCATTGTTATTCCATCTGTCGGCTTATATTTTTTAAGTTTATTTGTTTTTGCCATCATCGGTCTTTTGTCTTACTAATCTACGACATTTGTCTCTAATTCAAAAAAATTATTTATTGGGCTTATTGAAAATTATCTACTCTTATTAATTTAGAATGATATTTGAATATGGATGCAGATAAATTATTGATGTTTAATAACCGGCTTAGTAAAGTATTTCGTCACCTCAGCAAGCAGGCGAAGCGGCAGGGTATCGTCTGCTACCGTATTTATGATCATGATTTACCAGAGTTTCCGTTTTGTATAGAGCTATATGGCGAAAAATTGTATGTAGCTGAATATAAACGACGGCATAATATGCCAGATGACGAGCATGATATATGGAGGGAGAAAAGTATAGGTGTGATAACAGAGGTTTTATCAGTTAAAAAAGAAAATATTTTTCTTAAACTCCGGCAGCGAAAACCCGGGCGGCTGGGACAATACCAGAAGTATGATCAACAACAACATGAAGTTGAAGTAGAAGAAAATGGATTGAAGTTTATAGTTAACCTGGGTGATTACTTAGATACAGGATTATTTCTTGATCATAGAATTACC
>JBKJXQ010000478.1:0-6000 GCA_046716235.1 Chitinophagaceae bacterium | reverse complement strand
GCCTTGCCTGTGTGATAACATAGAATTAATTAAAGGATAATAATTTTATAACCCCAAAATTTTGTTTTTTTGTGCCATGAAAAAAATTTTTATTCTTCCAGTAATCTTTCTTGCAGGTTCAATATCTTTCATTTCAATGGCTCAAACACAATTTACCGGTTGGACAGCATTATTTACTACTTTTAAAACTGGTAAAAAAACAAGCATTCATGCGGATGTACAGTTAAGAAGCAGTGATGAACTAAAACAAGTACAAACATTATTACTTCGTAGCGGATTAAATATTCATCTGAGTAAAAAAATAATTATCACTGCCGGGTATGCATTCATTCATAACAAACGGAGTATAGGTAATGTAAGTGGCTATGTACCTGAACATCGTGTATGGGAACAATTAATTTACACTCATAAACTGAAAAATATTTTTGTTGCACATCGCTTTCGTTTAGAACAACGTTTTATTTCAAAAACAATAGTTGTAAATAATGAATTAGAAAATGAGGGTACTGTTTATGCCAATCGTTTTCGCTATTTTATCAGAAATATTTTACCCTTTAAAACAGAAACTTCTTTTAAAAAAGGAATGTTTGCTGCCTTGCAGAATGAGGTATTTTTGAACATCGGAAACACCAGTAATGTAAACGGGTCTATTTTTGATCAGAACCGTTTATACCTTGCTTTAGGTTATCGTTTGCATACGAAAGCTGATCTGGAAATCGGATATATGAATCAATACGTAAATGGACGAAGCAGGCAATTAATCAATAATCATATTGTGCAGCTGGCAGGGTACCTGAGACTGTAAATAAAGCAGTGCTAATTACTTCGCAAAAAACCAACATTTTTTCGCATTTTTGTAGTAATCAACCGGTACCGGATGAAGTCAACAATTTATAACACATTAGCTGAGAAGAAACTACAATGTAAAAAATCCTTTGCGGTACTGATTGACCCTGATAAGGTTAATAAATTAGTATTGGATGAATTGATTGAACTTTCCACAGCGGCCAAAGTTGATTATCTGCTCGTAGGCGGCAGTTTGGTTATCTCCAATCATTTGGATGAATGTGTGCAGCACATTAAGCAAAACTGTGATATACCTGTTATCCTGTTTCCCGGAAGCCCATCGCAGATAAGTAAGTATGCTGATGCTTTACTGTATCTCTCGTTAATATCTGGTCGCAACCCAGAATTATTGATTGGTCAGCATGTAGTGTCTGCTCCATTTGTAAAACAAAGTGGTTTGGAGACTATGCCCACTGGCTATATAGTTGTAGATGGCGGTGCACCCACCACTGTTTCTTATATCAGTAATGCAGCTCCTGTGCCTGCTGATAAAAATGAAATAGCTATGTGTACAGCAATGGCTGGTGAAATGCTGGGTATGAAATTAATATATATGGATGCCGGAAGCGGTGCCAAGCGACCTATAACAGAAAGCATGATAGAGTCTGTAGCTAAACATATAGAAGTACCTCTTATTATCGGCGGCGGTATAATACAACCGGAGAAAGCTTATCTTAATTGCAAAGCCGGTGCTGATGTAATTGTTGTTGGTAATGCCATTGAAAAAGATGCATCACTGATTAAAGAGATGAGTAATGCGGTGCATAGTGTGCCGGTAAAAGTTTAACGCAAATCTTCCACCTTCACCCTCGTTGGTGTTTCCTTTCCAGCCACAATACTTTTTGAACTAAGGGCAATAGCTTTTATTACCTGAGCCATATTTTCCATGTCTAATGTTTCGATATGGTCGGTTAGTTTATGATAGTGTGGCTCTACATCCATTTTAGAAGTGGAAATAGTATGTGCCGGAACACCCAGTCTTGCCAGTGTTGCATTATCGGAACGATAGAATAATTGTTGTGTGGGATATGGATCAGGATAAAAAGTAAAACCTGTCCCTTTTAAATCTCTGGCCAAAATTTCACCCATACTCGTTTTTTCATAGCCGGTTATATAAGCTGAGTTCTTCCCCCACTTACTTTCTGTACCAATCATCTCAATATTAAACATGGCTATTACTTTATCCGCATCAAACTGGCGGGAAAAATATTGTGAACCAAACCCACCGCTTTCTTCAGCAGTAAATGCTGCAAAGACAATTGTTCTTTCGTTATTCTTTACTGCCGCAAAATATTTCGCCAGCATTATTACACCTGTTGTTCCGGCTGCATCATCATTGGCTCCGTTATAAATTGAGTCACCATTTTCAGGTTTACCAATTCCCAGGTGATCGTAGTGACCAGAGAAGATTACATATTCATCCTTTTTACTTTTACCTGGAAGCACTGCAACCACATTTGCCAGTTTTTGTTCTGTTATTTCATTTATCGCTTCTATTGTGAATTTAGTAGGATCAGTATCTGACAAAACAAATACCACGTTGGTAGTTGTTTTAAACATTGATGATTTTAATCTGGCAAGGTTACCGAAACTATTAGCAAAACTTTTATCTACCAGCACCAGCATGTTTTTATTGCTACGGATAAATTTTCTCGCTTCTGTTTGTAGATTAGCCCCTGCTTTTACAAAAACTTTTTCATAACCGTCATCCTGTACAATGTTTAATTTTGGCTGGCAAGTGACAGCAATAATATTTTTCTGATCAATACTTATACTATCAAATGTTGCGGCAGCACTGATAGATTTTGTGCGGACCATGGAAAATTCCTGTCGGTAGGTAACAGTATTATTCCAAGGTACTAATCCTGCAGCTTTAAATTCAGCTGCAATAAAATCAGCTGCTTTTTCAATACCGGGTGTAAACGGCCTTCGTCCCTGCATATCATCAGCAGACAGTGTTCTTTCAATCCGATCTGTTTCTTTGGTAGTTATAATAGCATCAATATTCTGCGCAGATAAAAAAGGAGTTGCTGAAATTAATAATCCCGTTAAAAAAAATATTTTCATAGTTGGTACAATTTTAATCGTAAAAATTGATTAGGGTCTGACGGAAATTTATTCACCATTGCCTGTTCACCTTTTGCTCAAAGGCTCATCATTTCTTTAAACTTCACTGTTTGACGTCGGCTAACTTCTATTTTTTCACCCCCTTTTAATTCCAGCAACAAGCCTCCATTAAAATAAGGTTCTATTTTTTCTATCATCCGCAGATTCACAATATGTTTTCGGTTAGCACGGAAAAATGTTTTTTCATCTAATCTTTCCTCCAGTGCATTTAATGATTTTAAAATAAGGGGTTTGTTGCCCGCAAAAAACACTTTGGCATAATTACCTACACTTTCAAATAACCGGATTTCATTTAATTTTACAAACCAGCAACGTTCACCATCTTTTACAAATACCTGGTCAGCTTCTGTTAAAATACTATTGTTAATATTTTCTGTTTCAGTCCGCATTTCCTTATTTTCTGAAAAATGCAATTTCTGAATAGCATCTGCAAGACGTTTTGGCTCTATCGGCTTCAGCAGATAATCCAGTGCATTTACTTCAAAGGCCTTTAATGCAAATTCATCATAAGCCGTAGTGAAAATAACCTGTGGAGTCCTGTCAAGTTCCGACAGCATATCAAATCCTGTTTTGCCTGGCATTTGTATATCAAGGAAAATAAGATCCGGTTGCTGGGCCTCAATTTTAGCAATACCTTCTTCTGCATTTGCTGCTTCATCCACTATTTCTACTTCAGGAAAATCCTGCAACAGTTTTTTTAATTCTGCCCTTGCCAGGCGTTCGTCATCAATGATTATAGCTTTCATTTTTTTTGTTTAAAGTTTGATATTTGATATTTGAAGTTAGTTTCCTAAAGTTAGAGGTTTGAACATGCAATAACTTTAAACCTCAACCCCCGAACATCAAACTGTATTCACTGGTATCAGCACTTTGGCCTGTACCATGGAACCATTTATTTGTTTTATTTCAAACCGGGCTTTATCACCGTATAATAAATTTAACCGGTTAGTTGTACTGGAAATACCAAAGCCCTTACCGATAAAACTATCATGATTGCCTTCGGCATTTACCAATCCGTTTAATTGTCCCGTATTCTGTACTACCAGTTCATGATACTCCCCTTTAAAATCTGATATTACTTTTATCGATCCGCCCTGAATTTGTTTGCTGATACCATGTTTAATAGCATTTTCAACCAATGTTTGCAGCATCATGGGTGGCACCAGTTGGTCTAATGTGTCTTCATCAATCTCGTAAACAACTTTCAGCCGGTCTTCAAATCGCATATTTTCTAAAGCCAGGTAATCCTTTACTATACTTAATTCTTTTTCAAATGCGACTGTCTCCATTTTTTCTGTGTGCATACTGCTGCGAAGGATATTACTGAGCTCCGTTACAGCCGCCCTTGCCCGTTTGGGGTTTTCATCTACCAATGCACGGATGCTGTTGAGCGAATTAAAAATAAAATGCGGGTTAATATGTGCTTTTATAGTTTGTAATTCGAGTTCCTTTACCAACGATTCAAGCCGTAATGTATCTAATTGTTGCTTGCGGCTTTTGGTAACATAGTGATACATGAAGTAGATCAAACTCCAGATAAAAAATAGTATAAAATAAGAAAATCCACTACTCAGCACCAGTAATAATTTATTTATCCAGAAACTAATACTTTGTCTGACAAGCAATTCTTTTTCATCTGCCCTTAATAATTTAAATCCAGTTACTACTTCTATCGAAATATACGAGGTTAATAAGGCCACACAGAAAGTGAGTATAAAAAACTGGAACACCTGTTTATTTAAACTCTTTTGCAGAATACCCAATCGGAAAATAATTTCCCGCATAATATGAGAGAAGATGATACCAAGCAATAAAAAAATTACCAGCCGTTTAAAAAAAAGGGGGGAGATTTTATCGAATGAAAAAGCAAAGAAAGTATTGATAATAGCAAAGCTTCCCCACCCGATTAACTGAAAAGTCCAATATTGCATCTTTTTGTTCTGCATAAACAATCAAATCTAACTAAATCTAAACCAGCCGCCTTCCTTAAATATACCAGTGGCAGATAACTTTTACAAATGGGCATTTTATGCAGTCGAAACTATCCATAAAACTTATTTTCAGAACATTCCGTTAGTTCTATTGTTAAACAATCTTTAGTAAATCGGCTGTTCCGGCAGGTATCAGCAGGAAAATTGTACTTTTACACCTTCTAAATTGCATAAATGGAAATCACACCCGGACCACTTTTAAGCACTATTGATTCACCAGCCGACCTTAAAAAATTACCCCGTGAAAAACTTCACCAGGTATGTGATGAACTCCGGCAATATATTATTGATGTGGTGAGTGTATATGGTGGACATTTTGGCGCCAGCCTGGGGGTGGTAGAATTGACAACCGCCTTACATTATGTTTATAATACTCCTTATGATCAACTGGTCTGGGATGTGGGTCACCAGGCTTATGGACATAAAATATTAACTGGACGCAGAGATAATTTTCCATCCAACAGGAAATATCATGGACTAAGTGGCTTTCCAAAAAGAAGCGAAAGTGAATATGATACATTCGGAGTGGGGCACTCATCAACCTCCATTTCTGCTGCTCTCGGTATGGCAATGGCAGCAAAATATAAAGGAGAAAAAGACAGAAAAATAGTTGCTGTAATTGGTGATGGTGCTATGACGGCAGGTCTTGCTTTTGAAGGAATGAACCACGCAGGTGTTGCAGATACAGACATGTTGATTATTCTCAATGATAACTGTATGGGCATCGATCCGAATGTAGGAGCACTAAAAGAATATCTTATTGATATTACTACGTCTCCCACTTACAATAAAGTGAAAGATGATATATGGAAATTGATGGGCAAATTACCCGTTGGCAAAAATTTTACCCGTGCTATGGCCCACAAGCTTACGGAAGGAATGAAAGGTGCATTAAGTAGCAGTGCTAATTTATTTGAAGCATTAAAACTTCGCTACTTCGGCCCAATTGATGGCCATAATGTGGCGAAATTAGTTGACACCCTGAAAGATCTTCGTGAAATACCAGGCCCTAAAATTTTACACATCATTACTACTA
>JBKJXQ010000477.1:0-3524 GCA_046716235.1 Chitinophagaceae bacterium | reverse complement strand
GGTGTTTAATGCAGGGTTGCCTTCCCGGCCGGGGTGCAGGCTGTCCATTACCCGTGGCAATATCCAGATAGAAGGAAATAGCATGGCGTAAGCAAAAATGTTGTACACCGAGCTTATTCTTGCTCTTTTATCCATATCTGTAATTGAATCCCGAAGCACCATATAAGCAAAGTAAATAAGTAATGCGATGGCAGCACCAATCAGTTTAGGTTCTCTTGCTAATGCACCAAAGGATTGGAAAGCCGGATTATTCGGATCGGCCCAGGTGTAGGTCATCCAAATGGCGCCGGTAGCATAACCAAGTATGCCCATTACAATACCTACCGCTGCATATTGCCGGGCATATATATCGTATTTCAAATTAAAAGTGCGGAGATATTTTATTGAATTTACTACCGATACGGTAAATAAAATCATCATCCCAAACCACATACAAACATGGAAGTAGAGGTTGCGGATAGTTTCTTGTAAGGCTGGCAGTGTAGGAACTTTTAATAAAAAACCTGCAATAAATGTGTAAACCAGCAAGACTATGCTTGCAATCTTCCACCAGGACTTGTACATATAGTTTTTTGTGTCAGTCATCGGGGGGCCAATAATTGGGTATTGACCGGCTGAATGTGAGGGCAAAAATAAGGGAAAAGGCAAGTTCGAAACAGGAAAATAAATAAAGAAAGCAGGAAAATTGGAAAAGTCACAATGCCGTTAAGTGAGTAAGACTGAAACCCTAAAAATTATTATTCATATCACTTATCCTTTCAATTTTTTCGAACTTGATTAGTCCTTCCATAGATAGGGGAAAAGGATTACAGCTAATAAAATAACCATTCCATCTAATGCAACCAATAATAAGACAGTGCTTATGGGAATGATAAGCAGCGGTGCAAAAGCAGCATTGGATAAACGCATTAATAATAAAAGCTGAGGAATAATTATTGGAAACCCAAGTACGGCCATGATAGCGGCATTCTGTTGTGCCTTGGCAGCAATAGCGGCAAGAAAAGTAAATACAAGGCTCAAACTCCAGCCGCCAAGTAATACCAATCCGATAAATTGCCAGATTTTCTGCATCGGGTTACCCAAAAAAAGGCTGAATAAAAATAAACTGATCAAACTCATCGCCAGCATCAGCAAAGAATTGAAAAGAAGTTTGGCCAATACAAAATCGCCGGGGCTGGCAATAGAATAGAAATAAAGCATCCGTCCTTTACTTTCCTGTAAAAAACTTTTAGCCACCGCATTAATGCAAATAAATAATTGTATTACCCAGAAAAGGCCGTTCCATACTCTAGTTTCCGGTTCATCAATAGCCATATATAAAACAAAGATGGTGGCACCTACATATAGTAAGATACCATAAAAACTATACTGTTGCCGCACTTCCAGCAATAGGTCTTTTTTGAAAAGAGTGAATATGTGCCGGATTGAACGGATAATAACAAGTTTAGCTGCGAAAATACTGATTACGGCAGTATGTGTCTGATTTTAATGTTTTAATTTGCCTTCAAATAAATATAACCATGAAAAAGATTGCAATCATTCTATTAGCCATTATAATCATTGCAGGAATGCAATCCTGCCAATCTTCAAAAACAGCCACAGGAGCCAAAATGCTGAAGTTCAATTTGGAAAAAGGAAAGGGTTATGACTATGAAATGATAATGAATTTCGATCAAAATATGGAAGGACAGGAAATGCAAATGGATATGAATACTTATTATTCTATGGATGTGACGGCCGATGACGGCACTAATAAAATTATTACCACTACCTACGACAGGTTTAAAATGAATATGAAAGTGGGTCCAATGAATATAGACGTGGATACAGATAATCCATTACCGGAAAAGGGCCACATGAGTGGGAAAGATCCTTTAAAAATGCTGAATAATGTATTTGGAGCCATCAAGGGTAAAAAATTTGTGATGAAAGTAAATGCAGAAGGAAGGGTGGAAGAAGTAAGTGGCATAAAGGAGATGGCGCAATCAATAGTAGATTCAATGGGCCTGGATGAAACTATAAAACAAAAAATGACACAGCAATTCAGTCAGCAATTTAATGAACAGAATATTAAAGAACAGTTTGAACGGTTTTTGTATATTTTTCCTAACAAAGAAGTGAAAGTGGGTGATAGCTGGCAAAAAAATACCACCCCCGGCGGTGCTATGGGAGGAAAATATATCTCCACTTATACGGTGAGTGAAATAGAAGGTGATATGGTGACAGTAGAAGAGAAAAGTAAGATTGATGGAACGTCAGAATCAATGAATATGAAAGGGGATATTACCGGTACATTGGTAATTGACAGTAAATCCGGGTTGGTAGTAAATGCCGACCAGGATATGGCGTTAACAATGAGTACATCAGGAAAAGAAATTAAAATGAAAGGTAAAAGCAAGATAAAAGGGAAAGCCAGATAGTCTTTGTAATTAATAATTGCGAATTAGAATTTAAAGTATTTGATTTTTTCGTTTGTAAATAATTATTGGGGTAATCTCTATTTGTCGTTATAACATTTCCTGCATCTCGGTTCATACGCATCCATTGCACCGAGCATTACCTGGTCCTCATTCGGTATTTTACGGTAAGAATAGTTAGCGATATTGCCACATCGCATACAGATAGCATGAAGTTTGGTAACATAATCAGCTTTCGCCATAATAAAAGGCATCTGCCCAAAAGGGTTGCCCAGATAGTCCATATCAAGACCTGCCACAATAACCCGGATGCCACGAAAGGCAAGCTCATCACAGACATTGGCTATTTCCTCATCAAAGAACTGTGCTTCATCAATCCCAATTACATCCACATCGCTTGCCATCAGTAAAATCTTTTGCGAATTGTCAATGGGAGTAGATTGTATAGCATTGGTATCATGCGAAACAATTTTTACTTCATCATACCGGCTATCAATAGCTGGTTTGAATATTTCTACTTTCTGGTTGGCAATCTTTACTCTTTTCAGCCGGCGAATAAGTTCTTCCGTTTTTCCACTAAACATAGAGCCGCAAATTACTTCTATACTTCCACGCCGCTCACCACTTGTATTAGGTTCAATAAACATTGTTAAGATTTGTAATGACTTTAGGGTAATTCATTTTATTGGCAAACAGTTTGTAACTTTAAATGCTATGAATTTGCAGGCGTCAAATGTAATATAAAACAATGGAAAGACTGGAAGCTCTCATCAGTAAATTATCAGAACAACATCAGCAAAATGCGGATCCTGCTTTATTGCTGGGAACGGTGCAGTTATTGCAGTTTGAGTTGACAAAGCTTCAGGCAAATAAAGCCCAGAGCCTCGGCACAGCAAAAGTAGCGGTGATGTTACCACGGGTTAATTTTACAACGCAGGCTGCAATTGCCCCACAACATGAAAAATACGCTCCCCAGCCTGTTGAAAAGATAATAGTAAAGGAAATAAAAGAAACTGTTTTGGTAGAGGCTGGTTCTAATTCCGTTGTTCAGAAGAATGGACAATTGGATATGATGTTTGATCCTATGACAGAAATACCCACACTTTC
>JBKJXQ010000476.1:0-2734 GCA_046716235.1 Chitinophagaceae bacterium | reverse complement strand
AACCAATGCTTTACCATTAAAAAAATCAATTTCGGTATATGGAGGTAAATGCTTTTGCAGCAACAAGGGATCAACTTCATAATTGAACATGGCCAGGTATTCCCAATGGGCAGATAAAAATATACGGGTTGACATTTATTTAAATTTTTTCAGGTGGTATTCCGGGCTTTGCATATCGATATCGATCTACAAGCTGTGTGGAATAGTAACTATCAATTCCATTACTGCAAATTGTTTCTGCCTTTTGCAGATCAATAAATCCATCCGGTAAAACATATTCATCCTGTAGATGTACCATTTCAATTTTCCCAATAACTAAAAAAGTTTGATTCAATGAAATGGGTATAATCTCTTTCAGGGTTAAAGCATATTTAACCAGGCTTTCCTTTACAAATGGTGCAGTAATATTTTCAATATATTCTGGTGTTAATCCTGCTTCGTCGAATTCACTTATTTCGGGTGGATATTTGGCACTGGTTTGATGAGCCTTCTCTAAATAAGAGCGGTGTATATGATTTATGGTGTAAACACCTGTTGATTCAATATTGGCCAATGTATGCGGGGCAGCGGTCCGGGGCCGGTTGATATAACCAACCAATGCAGGATCAGAGCCGATATGAATAATACTGCTAAAAATTCCAAGATTAGTTTGGCCGGTTGCATCAACTGTACCTATAAGGCTTACCGATTTAAAACCAGTGAGGCTATTTATAAAATTAGCCCTGTAAAACCGCTCCCAGCTTTGGATAGATGAATTGATGTAAAGTGGCATTCATTTGTTTTATGTTACGTAAACAACTCACAAGTGAAATTGTTGCCCGGTAACTGATATATTCAAACAAAACTGATCTCCATGTTCCCATTAAACAATCTTACTTTTGCGGCATGTCTACTATAGCAATTTCTACTGAAAATATACTAACAAAATTAAAAATCAAATCACTCAATGAAATGCAGCTGGCTGCCATTGAAGCGATAAATACACATGATAATACACTCTTGCTTTCCGCAACAGGCTCTGGCAAAACATTAGCTTTTCTATTGCCTATAATTAAATTATTAGACCCGGGAAATAATAAAACACAAGCCATCATCATTGTACCATCCCGTGAGCTTGCCCTGCAGATTGAATCAGTATTCAAAAGTATGGGTACTACTTTTAAAGTAACCTGCTGTTATGGTGGTCATTTAAGAGAGACCGAAGAAAATAATTTAATCCAGCCTCCTGCTATACTTATAGGAACACCTGGTCGTCTTGCAGATCATATCCGGAGAGGAAATATTACTACTTCCGCTATTGAAGTATTGGTGCTGGATGAATTTGATAAATCATTGGAACTGGGTTTCCTTGCTGAAATGTCTTTTATCATTGGTGCTTTGCCTTCTATAAAGAAAAGAATATTAACCTCCGCCACGCAAGCAGTTGAAATTCCCGGCTTCATCGGAATGAACGATACCATTACACTTAATTTTTTACTGAATAAAGATGAGGAAACAGGCCTGGCTGTAAAAACATTATTAAGCGATGGGAAAGATAAATTAGAAACCCTTTTCCAATTACTTTGTATGCTGGGCAACCGGTCCACCATTATTTTTTGCAACCACAGAGAGTCTGTTGAACGAACCAGTAATTTCCTGAAAGAAAAAGATATCGTCAATGTATTTTATCATGGTGCAATGGAACAACAGGAAAGAGATGCTGCATTATGTAAATTCAGAAATGGGACTACCAATTTATTAGTAACAACAGACCTTGCATCAAGAGGCTTGGATATTGCTAATATCCGATACATTATTCATTATCATTTGCCGGGCAGTGAAGATATTTTTACGCACCGAAACGGCAGAACGGCAAGGATGGATGCCAGTGGCACTGCTATTCTTATTTTATCTCCAGAGGAAAGTTTACCAGGTTATATCAATCTAGAAGTCGAAAAAATAACATTACCTGAATCTTTTTCTCTACCAGAAAAACCACAATGGTCAACTTTGTTTATAGCCGCCGGCAAAAAAGACAAAGTGAACAAAATTGATATTGTAGGTTTTTTATCCAATAAGGGAGAATTGAAAAAAGAAGATGTTGGATTGATTGAAGTAAAAGATTTTTTTTCTTTTGTCGCTGTGAAAAAAATCAAAATTAGTGCTACCCTCCAGCTTATTAAAGACCAGAAAATTAAAAATAAAAAAGTAAAGATAGCAGTAGCTAAGTAAGATTGTATTTACACCATTTGATATTGTGTAAATAATTCCACAATATCAAATAGTTAAAATCCCATAATTTATTTGCGGGCTTTCATTACTACCCAAATCACTAATGCTACAACAATAAACATAAGTAGAAAAGCCCACCACATTCCGGCTTTAAAAATACCAGAAACCACACTACAACCGGGTAAAATGCTTATAACTGCACCAAACAGCAGATATAATGATATTTTTTTCATATTATAACTTTGATGTGACGAATAGAAATATCATGCCATAATTAATATGCGGCACGATATTTTAAACTATCCAATTAATATAAAATATATGACAGCAAAAACAACCCCCATAAAAAAAGAAGAAGAAGTTCAGCAAAATGCCGATCCCCATATTGACCAGGACTATCCCGGCTTTCCTCATTTACCTGCTGATAAAAAAAATATTACTCCTAAAACAACCACGGAAAAGAAATCAGCGGGTGCAAATAAAAAACGTTCAAAAAAAGTATATGGTGGTTGATTATAACAAA
>JBKJXQ010000475.1:0-3707 GCA_046716235.1 Chitinophagaceae bacterium | reverse complement strand
GATGCTTACCTGCACATCATGGTGTATGGCGAATTTGTAGAAGCACCACAGGTGCAATATGCTAAACTGTTATCTGATAATTTACCCGCTACACTCAATTCAGTTTATTTTACCAACTCCGGAGCTGAAGCCGTGGAAGGAGCAATGAAACTTGCAAAAAAGATAACCAACAGAACTCAGATCATTGCATTTAATAAATCTTATCATGGCAGCACACAAGGTGCCTTGAGTGTGATGGGAGATGAATACTGGCGAAATGCTTTTCGTCCCTTACTTCCGGATGTGATTCATCTGGAATACAATTCTTTTGAATCATTACATTCTATAACAAAACAAACAGCCTGTGTTATTGCAGAAACGGTGCAGGCCGAAGCAGGTATCCTTGTTCCTTCAATAGAATGGATGCAGGCATTACAAAAAAAATGTAAAGAGACCGGAACTTTATTGATATTGGATGAAATACAGGCAGGTTTTGGACGCACCGGCAAACTGTGGGGTTTTGAGCATTTTGATATTATTCCTGAAATTTTATTACTGGGAAAAGCTTTAGGTGGCGGTATGCCTCTCGGGGCATTTATTGCAGATAAAAAATTGATGGATGCTTTTACTGCTAATCCTGTACTGGGTCATATCACTACATTCGGTGGCCACCCGGTTTGTTGTGCAGCGGGAATGGCAGCAATGAAAGCATTGCTGGAGGAAGGCTGGATAAATACAGTGAAAGAGAAAGAAGATTTATTCCGTTCCTTATTAATTCATCCAAAAATAAAAGCTGTCCGCTCTTTTGGTTTATGGATAGCGGTAGAATTTGATTCTTTTGAAACAAATAAGAAAATAATTGATGCCTGTATTGCTGAAGGAGTACTGACGGATTGGTTTTTATTTGCTTCCAATTGTTTGCGCATTTCTCCGCCATTGATTATTGGCGAAGAGCAGATAAGAAAGTCTTGTGATGTGATACTGAATGCTTGTGAATAATAATCATCTTGGAAAGGGGATGATTATGCTATCCATTTTATTTAATAAGCTGCATGTCTGTATGGATTAGCAACAAGAATTTCCATTTTGTTTTGGTGGACACACTGCTGTTCCATAACTGCAATAAACACAACAGTCACCTGGTTGAGGCTTAAGTCTTGCCTTACAATTGTCACATTCATAAAAAAACTGGCAGGCATCTGTGGGCATCGTTTCTTCCTTTTGGTGTCCGCAGTGGGGGCAGGTAATAGTGGATTGAAGGATTATAGGGTTCATTTTTATTTATTGATAAGGGTAGATGAAGTTACTTTATAGCCCAAGTTATTTACTACAGTTGAAAGGCTATCAACAGATGTTTTACTGTTGTCAAATTTTACTATTGCATTTCCATTCTTATAGGATGTATTCACTTCTATTACTCCGTTTACTTTTAAAAGCTCGTTGTTGATGGGAGCTGTGCAGGCTTCGCAATCCATTCCACTAATATTTAATTGAATGGTTGCCATATTATTTTTTTCAACTATAATTATTTTAGTTGCGGGCGGTTTTGGATAAAATACTTTGGCATAATAAGTAAATGCAATTAATAAAGCCGACAACACCGTAACAATACCTAAAAAATTTTTTGATTGCCAAAAAGATTTTTTGCCATCCGTTTCGCAATCACAGTCTGCTTGCTTTTGTGGTTTTAATTTTTGATACCAGGCAAAACCGAAAACTACAATGGTTACTCCAATTAAATAAGGACGAAAAGGCTCAATCCATGAAAATGAAGAAGCTATTCCGCTGGCACCACCGAGGAAAGCTAAAACGGGTGTAATACAGCAAAGGGAAGCGGCAATTGCAGTAAGTAATCCTGCCATCCAACTTTTACTATTTTTTGTTGTCGTTGTCATACTAATCGCTCCTCTTTTTTGCTCCCCATCGTTTAAATAAAATTGCAAACCATTTAATTAAAATGATTTGCAATAATTAAGTGCGGAGACTAAGGGATTCGAACCCTTGATACAGTTTCCCGTATACACACTTTCCAGGCGTGCTCCTTCAACCACTCGGACAAGTCTCCTTTTCAATGAAGGGTTGCAAAAATAGGGATTCTTGTCTTACCAGTTATTAGCCTGATCAGGGTTTAATCTTTCTGAAAAATCTATAGGGTGATGTTCCTTCCAATCAGGATCGTAGCTGATAAACCAGGATGCCCAGAGACTACGGCTATATCGCATCAGCCACGGTTGCAACATTATTAATAAAACAGCATTAACACCCATCCAGATAAAGAATCGATTGTCATTTACAGATAAACCAATCGTTAACGCCCAAATGCCCAAACTGATTAAACTCATCCCCACCGTAAGAGCATAGCTTACATAGCTGGTGCCATAATAAAACCCTACTTCAATTTCGCTGACCTGTCTGCACACGGGGCATTCTTTATTCATCAGCATATTTTTTTTGAAGTTGATGCTAACAGAATGCTGGAATAATTTTCCTTCCCGGCAACGGGGACAGTAGCAGCCCCATGTAGATGAAAAATAACCACGACTCACTTTTTTCCCAGCCATTTTTTTATTTAAGAATGCAAAGGTCGTGCAATACTATTAATAACTATCGATAAAAATCAATGGGGTAATTTCTCACGGAAGCGGCCATAAATCCAGGTACCGGCAATAGCACTTAACAGTGTTATGATAATTACAGTGGCACCAGTTCCTATTTGTGCAAATAATGGCCCCGGACAGGCACCGGTAATGGCCCAGCCAAATCCAAAGATTAAGCCGCCATAAATATTTCCTTTATTGAACTTTTTATTTACAAATTCAATGGGTTCTCCGTATATGGTTTTAAGTTTATATTTTTTAATTAACCCAACTGATATAATTCCAACCACTACTGCTGAACCAATAACACCAAACATGTGAAAGCTTTGCAGCCTGAACATTTCCTGGATGCGGAACCAGGAAATGACTTCCGTTTTAACCAATATAATTCCAAATAATATACCGGTTAGTAAATACTTTAAATTGAACCACCATGGATGTTTTAATTCCGATTCATTGTAACAAACCGCATCTAAAGAACGGACTTCGAAGTCTGTATTTTCATCAATAAATTTATGATGCTGCTTTTCTTGCATCGTCTCTTTTTTTTCCATGCAATTATAATTTTAGAATATGGGGGAGAACAAAATTGGCCACTAAAAAACCTCCTGCCATAAAACAGATAGTAGCTACTAATGATGGCCACTGTAAAGTTGACAAGCCCATGATGGCATGACCGCTTGTACAACCTCCTGCATATCTTGTTCCAAAACCAACAAGGAAACCGCCAACTACCATCATTACAAATCCTTTTAGCGTAAAGAGAGTATTCCAATTAAAAATATCAACTGGTACAAGACCCTGATAATTGGTGATGCCATATTGTTGTAATTCGCTGGTGAGTTTTGCATTTATTTGCACGGGTTCCGGACTTTGTAATAATACTGCAACCAGTAATCCTCCCAATAAAATACCGGCTACAAAAAACATATTCCACAATTCTTTTTTCCAGTCATATTGAAAGAAAGGAATTTTAGAAGGAATACAAGCGGCGCAGATATGCCGCAAGGAGGAAGAAATACCAAATGTTTTATTCCCAATTAATAACAGAGTTGGTACTGTCACTCCGATTAATGGTCCACCTACATACCAGGGCCAGGGTTGGCTTAGCCAATATATAATAGTCATGTA
>JBKJXQ010000474.1:0-2748 GCA_046716235.1 Chitinophagaceae bacterium | reverse complement strand
TGGCGGTACCAGTGGAGAGAGTACGACCAGTGCGATGTTGTTTGATATTTTACAATATGCCGGATTAAAACCAAGTATTATCAGCGGAGCCGGATTGATTAGTATTATAAAAGAAGAAAAAATTGGTAATGCAAAAGTTGGTGTTGGTGACTGGTTAGTAATTGAAGCCGATGAAAGCGATGGTTCTATTGTGCAATATAAACCGGCAATTGGACTACTGTTGAATGTAGAGAAAGATCACCAGGAAATAGATGAACTGATGAACCTTTTTGGCACTTTTAAAAATAACAGTAAGCAGTTTGTAGTTAATCAATCTCATCCACTTTCAAAACAACTGTCTCAGGATAGCAAAAATGATTTTTCTACAGATGACAATTTAGCAGCCGGTTACATCGCTTCTGATTTCAGTCAAACGGGATTGGAAATTAGTTTTAAAATCAATGGTATTGCATTCACATTACACCAGGTGGGAAAGCATAATATGGAAAATGCAGTAGCTGCAAGTGCAGTGGCAAACATGGTGGGTGTTGATTTAACAATTTGCGCAGAAGCATTGCAGAAGTACGAAGGCATTTATCGCCGGCACCAGATTTTAGGAAATAAAAAAGGTGTTTGGTTGATTGATGATTATGCACACAATCCTGTAAAATGTGCAGCTGCTATTACTGCCTGTCAACCGGTTGCATCGAAAGTAATTGCCTGGTTTCAACCACATGGTTATAAGCCTACCAAATTTTTACGGGAAGATTTTGTAAAAGAAATTGCTCATGCACTCAGGCCGCAGGATGAAATATGGATGAGTGAAATTTTCTATGCAGGCGGTACGGCTGTAAAAGATATTTCGGCAAATGATCTGGTTAATGATTTAAAAGCATTGGGCAAGTCAGCTTTTTTTGTGGAGGACAGAAATGGTTTTCTACCCGCCATCCGTTCACATCTTACTAATGATTGCGTAATATTATTAATGGCTGCCAGGGATCCTTCGTTAGAACAATTTGCAAATACAACCTGGAGAAATTTATAAATTATCCGCCTGCGAATGCCACTACATTTTCTTTTGTAACCGGTAAAAACATGTACCAGCATAAAGCCATCAGCAAACCCGGATGAGATGTAGAGTGGAGATCATTTTCTTTTGAAAAATGTACAGCCGGTGTTCCTGCTTTGGTGTTCAGGCCGCACACTACAAAAGGATTTTCTTTCGATTCTTTATAAAGTACTAACTCGGCAAGTGGATTATTATGAATAGCATAATAAAACCTTTCATTATTTACATCTATAAAATTCACTTTATTATCCTGCCCGAGTTCCCCTATTTTAATGCCGTATTCACTTCTGAGTACAGTTTTATTTCTACGAAAACCTTCTTTACGAATGAGGAATATTCTTTTTTGACTGTCACATTCTACCCGTGCTGAATTGGAAAAGGGATTTAAGGTGACCGTTAATAGTTTATCATCGCCTTTGTACAAATGATATATTTCGTTGTTGGAAGTTGATTTTATTGATTCCCATCTCATAACAATCTTTTTAGGTTGGTGGTTTGATAAGTAAAAAATACAACCCTTTATTGCAGTAACAAGCAGTTAACGTAAAATTAATATTAACTTCATATTGAAATTATTTTCAGTGTATAAACTGTGCAAAATCCGGTTTAACGCACATTTTTGAACTGGTATTTAAACACAAAATATGAGAACAGAGAGAGAAATGAAATTCCTGGATCGGGCTATTGAATTATCGAAGCAAGGGATGCAAAGCAGTAAGGGTGGCCCCTTTGGCTGTGTAGTAGTGTTGGGTGATAAAATTGTCGGGGAAGGTTGCAATATGGTTACTTCTTCTAACGATCCTACTGCGCATGCCGAAGTGGTAGCCATCCGTGATGCCTGTAAAAAGTTAGGAACTTACCAGCTCACCGACTGCGAAATATATGCAAGCTGCGAACCCTGCCCCATGTGCCTTGGTGCTATTTATTGGGCCAGGCCCAAAAAGGTAATATATGCCAATACCCGTGAGCAGGCAGGTGATATCGGATTTGATGATGAATTTATTTATGGTGAGATAAACACTAAAATGGAGGATAGAAAAATTCCTTTTATTCATTATCCCCGGCCACAAGCCAGCGAAGTATTTGATGCCTGGAAAAATTTGGGAGGTAAAACTAAATATTAAACGAAGGCCTTGTTATTCTTATGTAATAGTTAATGTAATGACTATGAGTTGTCTATTTATTAAGCATTCTGTGTATCACCATATAGCTAAATACGATCAGCAACAAAAGTATCAGAATTGAAATATATAGCCAGGGTTGATCTTTAATTTTCATTTTTTCACGGCGTTGCTTTTTCTTTTCCGTTTTCTTTTTCAAATCACGGTTCAGCATTTCTACCATATAATTTATCTGCGCCTTATCGTTAATTTCCTGCAGACCTTCCAGTGCTTCATCATCAAATTCACTTTGAAGTAATATTTTTTCTACTTCATGTTTCTTATCCTCAGCAAGCTTTCCCTGAAGGTATAGAAGAAGTGTTTCCTGGTCAACCTCAGTAGATAAATGGGATAATATGTCTTTATAATTTGCTGACATTCTATTTACGTTTCAATTCATCATGTTGTTAGTGTTCATTTAATATTTTTAAATTTCGTTTTCCATTCTGGATGAAGCTTTTTACTTGCAGCAAATTGTAACCGGTACTTTCACTTATTTCCTGGTAGCTTTTTTTTTGCAGGTAAAACAAAGTTACACAT
>JBKJXQ010000473.1:0-2607 GCA_046716235.1 Chitinophagaceae bacterium | reverse complement strand
GGCTATTGGAATTGTATAAAAGATCTCCGCCATAAGTAAGAGCTTTGGTCGGATTAAGCAAGGTATTAGCCTCTTGAAGATCACTTAGAATTTTAATGTAAATATCCTTCTGTTTGTCAAATGCAGGTTTAAAGTTGCCTTGAGATGCCATGATTGCTTGTGAGTAGGGAACATCTCCATACAAATCAGTAAGAATAGAATAGGCCCAACATTTATAAATCAAAGCGATTGCTTTGTAATTATTTTCTTGTAAAATTTCGGAACTTTTGTATATATCTTCTATGTCGGTCATATAGCTGTAATAGGTTGACCAGACTGCTGAACCTGGATTAACTACATATCTATGCAATCCAACTCCTGAAGGTCTAGATCGAGGCGCATCAACCTGCATGAGCTCATGAGTGAAACTCCGAGAAGCAGTCATACTTGTATTTACAATTCTAAACTGCAACTGACCCAACATAACTCCCGGAGTAATTTGTTTCGGACGGTTGGGATCTGTATTAATCTCTTCAAAATCTCTTGTACAAGAAGATATAAGTAGTACAACCAAAAAGAGAAAACTATATTTTTTATTTATTTTTATCATAATCTATTAATTTAAAATTTAAGGGTAAGATTGGTTCCTATCGTTCTAGTAGAAGGAAATTGAGCTAATTCTACACCTGGAGTTAGTGTGCCATTATTTAAATTTCCTCCTTCGGGATCAAAACCCGGGAACTTGGTGAAATTAAATAAGTCTCTTCCGTAAAAAGCAAGACTTGCAGATTTCATTCCTACCTTTTTTAAGAAGCTGTTAGGTAAATTAAATTCGATACGAACTTCTCTTAGTTTGATAAAAGAAGCATCAAAAATATTAGTTTCTCCATTACTGATGGTATAATAATTTTCATAGTAGGAACTTGCTGCTACTCTAACGGTATTAGGAAGATACGTTCCGTCTGATTGTAAAACGACACCTTGGCCAATAATTCCTCCATCACGACCAGGCAGCGTAATCTTGGTTTTTCCCAGTGTATTATTCTTATGATTGGTTTGGGAATACATACTGCCTCCTTTTTGTCCGTCTAAAAGAAAACTCAGTCTCACTTTTCCGATAGTAAACTCATTCATCAATCCCGCTTTCCAATCAGCAAAGGCATTACCTTGTTTTTTCATTATAGGATCCAATGTAGCAGGCAAACCGGCGGAGGTATAAATAATCTGACCGTCAGGAGATCTCTGGAAACCTCTGCTGTACATATCTCCCATTCTGCCTCCAACTCTGGCTTCGATGCTAACATTACTTTCATGGTTATAAATAACCTGGTTTGTTATGCCTGGAGCCAGTTCTTTTACATAACTTCTATTGCGACTCCAAGTAAGGGTACTATTCCATTTGAAATTATTTTTTGCTATTAATTTTCCAGTTACAGCAAGCTCCATTCCTCTACTGTTTATTAAACCTGCATTTACCATTGCATTTGAGTATCCGGAAACGGGATCTAAAGGAATTGCTAGAATTTGATTGCGACTATTATTATTGTAATAAGCAATATCAATTGATAAGCGGTTTTTAAACATTCTAAGATCAATTCCCGTTTCTATGCTGGAAGTTATCTCGGGTTTTAAATTTGCATTAAATAATATAGGTGTGTTCGTAAAGCTATTACCGTATATCCTGTCATAATATTTATCAGTTTGGTAAGGTCTTGTGTCGTTCCCCACTTGTGCCCACGATACTCTAAATTTAACAAAGGAAAAAGCCGACGGTAAGTTTGTTATCTCGTGCATCAGAAAACTAGAGCTGACCGAAGGATAGAAAAAGGAATTGTTACCGTATGGTAATGTACTAGACCAGTCATTACGACCCGTAATATCTAAAAATATTTTTTCTTGATAGGAAAATTGTGCTAAACCATAAAAGCTATTAATCGCTTTCTTTGTTTTTAAAGGATCTGCAACTGCTTGATCTAAGCTATTTGATATTTGGTAAATACCGGGCTGAGATAACTGATCTGCATAAAGCCCTACAAAATCATAGTTTTGTCTCATTGAATTTGCACCTGCTGTAAGGTTGTAATTAACATTATCACTTAGTGCATTCTTGTAGGTTAACAAGGCATCCGTATTTATTTCATAACTAAACACATTTTGTTCCCTATACATTCCTCGGGCATATTTAGTCATACTAAAAGGGCGCTGTTGTGATCTGAATTCATTTGACATGTCCAGACCAGAGCGTACCATAAATTCAAGCTTATTAGTAAACTGATACGTTGCTGATACGTTTCCAATCATCCCGTGTTTGTTCATTTTGTTAAGCATTTCATACATTCCAAGATAAGGATTATCAGGTCCTGTATTGAAAGGGTTCTTTTGTTTAACACCAACAAGTCCCGGTTGCCAATACGGTTTAAACCATTCCGGTTTAATATTTGGAGCTGTACCAATCATAAGAAAATACATAATCGATTGATTATTGTATCCAGCAGCTGGAAGATTATCACTTTTTTTATTCGTGTAATTCATCTTGCCATTTATCTTGAACTTCTCTGAGATTTGTTGATTTACAGATAAAGAAGCATTTATTCTTTCAAAACCTGTATTGGGAAGAATCCAATCATT
>JBKJXQ010000472.1:0-4816 GCA_046716235.1 Chitinophagaceae bacterium | reverse complement strand
TATGGACTATGCGGCAATACGCCGGATTCTCAACGGCAGAAGAAAGTAATAAACGATATCATTATTTATTAAGCCAGGGTGTTAGTGGATTGAGTGTGGCATTTGATCTTCCTACACAAATTGGCTACGACAGCGATCATGATCTGGCAGATGGTGAAGTAGGAAAAGCTGGTGTTTCGATTAACAGCATTGAAGACATGGAAACATTATTTAACGGTATAAAACTGGAAGATATTTCTACTTCCATGACTATAAATGCAACCGGTTTTATTCTTCTATCCCTCTATGTAGCACTGGCAAAAAAACAAGGAGCCGATCTGAAAAAAATTACGGGTACTATTCAAAATGATATTTTAAAAGAATATGCAGCCAGGGGAACTTTTATTTATCCTCCCAAGCCTTCTATGCAAATCATTACTGATATTTTTGAGTGGTGCAGTATGGAAGTGCCAAAGTTTAATACCATTTCTATTTCTGGCTATCATATACGGGAAGCAGGAAGTACGGCCGTACAGGAAATTGCTTTTACACTCAGCAACGGAAAAGCCTATGTTCAAGCTGCAATAAAAAAAGGGTTAGATATAAATGTATTTGGTAAACGACTTTCATTCTTCTTCAATGCCCATAATAATTTATTTGAAGAAGTGGCCAAATTCCGGGCTGCAAGAAAAATGTGGGCCAAAATAATGAAAGGCCTTGGCGCCACTGATCCCAAAGCCATGATGCTTCGTTTTCATACTCAAACAGGAGGCAGTACTTTAACGGCGCAACAGCCATTGAATAATATTCCCAGGGTAACCGTTCAAACATTAGCTGCTGTACTTGGAGGCACCCAATCATTACATACTAATGGCTATGATGAAGCATTAAGCCTACCTACTGAAGAAGCGGCCAGAATAGCATTGCGTACTCAACAAATAATTGCATTTGAAAGTGGCGCACCGGATACTGCCGATCCTTTGGCTGGTTCTTATTTTGTTGAATCACTTACCAGGGAGGTAGAAGAAGCTGCGTGGAAGCTTATTGAAAAAATTGATGCAATGGGCGGAAGTGTTGCGGCTATTGAACAAAATTTTATTCAAAATGAAATTGCAAAAAGTGCTTATGAATATCAACGGAATATTGAAAGCGGAGAAAAAATTATTGTGGGAGTCAATAAATTTCAGTCCGCAGAAGAAAATAAAATTCCTATATTAAAAATTGATGATTCCATAAGGCAATTGCAAATAGAAAAACTAAATGCTCTCCGCCGAAACCGCAATCCGGCAAAATGTGATAACATTCTCCAATCTTTAAATGATAAAGCCAGCAGTGGTGAAAACATTATGCCGACCGTTATTGAAGCGGTTGAAAATAAATGTACACTGGGCGAAATAGCGGATACCTTAAGAGAAGTATTCGGGGAGCATAAATAATTTTATTGATTTTACTTTCCCGTAAAATTATTTTTCCAACCGTCTTTTAATCCCACTGTTCTGTTAAAGACCATGCCGCTTGTACTACTATCTTTATCCAATACAAAATATCCTTTGCGGATAAATTGGTAACGATCATCAAACTTTGCAGTTTTTAATGCAGGTTCCATATAGGCTGCCCTGATAATTTGTAATGATTGCGGGTTAATATACTCTTTAAAATCACCTTCTTCGCTTGAGGGATCTTCCACTTTAAATAACCGGTCATATAATCGCACCTCTGCAGTAATGGCATGCTTCATACTTACCCAATGCAATGTCCCTTTTACACTGATGCCAGACGTATCATTACCGCTTTTACTTTCCGGTATATATGTGCAGCGAACTTCTGTTACATTTCCTGCATCATCTTTTATTACTTCTTCGCATTTAATAATATAAGCACTCTTCAACCGCACCATTTGCCCCGGAGCCAGGCGAAAATATTTCTTTGGAGGGTTTTCCATAAAGTCTTCTCTCTCTATATACAATTCATTACTAAAAGGAATTTCTCTTTCTCCCCCATTTTCATCTTCAGGATTATTCTCACTTACCAATATCTCTTCATCATTTGGATAATTGGTAATAACAACTTTGAGGGGATCAAAAACCACCATCCTCCGCAGAGCTTTTTTATTCAGGTCTTCCCGTACAAAAAATTCCAACAACCCCGCGTCAACAATATTTTCTCTTTTTGCAATCCCTACCCTGTCACAAAATTCCCGAAGTGCTTCTGCAGTATAACCCCTTCTTCGCATACCACTGATGGTCGGCATACGGGGATCGTCCCAACTATCTACATGTTTTTCCGATACTAATTGCAGCAGCTTCCTTTTGCTCATTACAGTATACGTCATGTTGCGGCGTGCAAACTCGTATTGCTTTGATGGATAAATTTCTAATTTTTCAATACACCAATCATATAATTCACGATGCGGAACAAATTCAAGTGTACAAATGGAATGGGTTATTTCTTCAATGGAATCGCTTTGTCCATGTGCAAAATCATACATCGGGTAAATGCACCATTTATCACCAGTGCGATGGTGATGGGCATGTTTGATACGATAAAGCAATGGATCCCGCATAATCATATTGGGGCTGGACATATCCGCTTTTGCCCTTAATACTTTTTCTCCGTCCTTGTATTTACCATCTTTCATTTCTGCAAATAATTGCAGGTTATCTTCTTTACTTCTTTCTGCATAATTATTCCGCTTACCGGGCTGTGTTGGTGTACCTTTTTGCAGGGCTATTTCTTCGGCTGTACTATCATCAACATAAGCAAGTCCTTTATTAATAAGTTTAACAGCAAACTCATACAGCGTATCAAAATAATCAGAAGCGTAATGTTCATGCTTCCACTCAAAACCCAACCAACGAACATCTTCCTTAATGCTATCAACATATTCTGTTTCTTCTGTAACAGGATTAGTATCATCAAACCGGAGATTAGTATATCCCCCGTATTTTTTTGTAAGGCCGAAATTGAGGCAGATACTGGTAGCATGACCAATATGCAGATAACCATTAGGCTCCGGCGGAAAACGGGTTACAATTTTTTTATACTTACCGTTTTTAAGGTCTTCTTCAATTATTTCTTCCAGAAAATTAAGACTTCGTTCCTCCGATTTTTTTATTTCTTCTGACATAGCCCGCAAAGATAGCAAATGGTTGTGAGAGAGTTGATTTGACCATATAAACACAACACTCATAAATAAATAAAACTTAACTTCCCTGCGTATAATTTATATGTCAACTATCAAAAACGATTTATTTTATTCCCGGTTACCGGTAAACGAAATCCCTCTCAGCGACCTGCTGACAGAAGAGCATCTTTTTTTTAGAGTACCTGAAAACTGGTATGTTATTATCACTGATATAAAAAATTCTACGATTGCCATACAGCAAGGCCTGCATGAAACCATTAACCTCGTAGCTACCGGCAGCATAGTGGCCATACTTAATATAGCCTATAAAGCTGATCTTACAGTACCCTTTTTTTTTGGTGGTGATGGCGCCACCTTTATTATTCCTCCTTCTATATTTGATGCATCGATAAATGCCTTGCTGCTGCACAGAAAAAATATAAAAAATACCTTCGGCCTTGAATTGCGGGTAGGCCATATAGCAGTAGCAGAAATATATGAACAACAGGAACAACTTACTGTAAGCAAACTCAGAACATCCAGTTTATTTGCTATACCTGTGGTGTTAGGCAATGGATTAACCTATGCAGAGAAAAAAATAAAAGGCCCTGATTATATGTTTGCTGAAACTCCCATTACAGAGGAGGAGCCTGATCTGAGCGGGATGCAATGCAGGTGGGATAGAATTAAACCTCCGGAAGTTGATTTTGAAGTAGTGAGTCTATTAGTGATAGCACGGGATGGTGTAAAGCAATCAATGGCATTTAAAAAAGTGATAGACAAACTTGATGATATATATGGTGGTTTACAAAAAAGAAAACCTATCTCCGTAAATAAGTTAAAACTAAAAGGTACACTTGCAAAAATCGGTAAGGAAATGCGGGTTCGGATAGGAAAGTTTAATACATTTTACTTATTCACCAATTGGATAAAATGTTCGCTGGGTTATTTTTATTTCAAGACTAAAAAAGGGATGGTATACCTTACGAACTTAGTAGAGATGTCCGACACCTTAGTAATTGATGGGAAAATAAATACCGTAATTTCCGGCACTTCAAAACAAAGGGAACAACTTGAAGCGGCACTAAATGAAATAGAAATGAATGGTGAAATACTATATGGATTATATGTAAGTAAGGAGTCTGTAATGTCCTGTTATGTACGTAACATGAATGACCGTCATGTTCATTTTATAGATGGTGCTGAAGGTGGCTATACAAAAGCTGCAACCATTTTAAAGAAAAAAATAAGTTCATAGATTTATCCTCCGCTATTAAAATAGCAGTGATATCTTTAAAATTTCCCGCTTCTTAAAAAATTAATTTTCCATTTCCTGCTTAAAGAACCCAAGATCGGCAAGTACAATTGCCGGGTTGGTATAGTTTAGCAAGGTTCCCTTTATTATACCTGTCAATTCTTCTTTGCTCATGCAAAAAGCAGCATTAATAAGGGAAAGTTTATAGGAATTAATTTTGAAAAAGGCTAACCGGGCTGTTTGCACGGTGTAATCATCAAATAAATGAAACTCCTCGGCAATATGTGCCTGGTCGTTGTAGAATGGCTTGTTCATACAGACGGATATTGGTTTTTTACGAATATTGGATATTTTATAAACGTAAATATTTTGCCAAAATTGTCTGATCTTACAATATAAGGCTTACTTTTTTAACACAATAAGAGTGATTACTTAGTTTCCAAGCAGCTACATTGCAC
>JBKJXQ010000471.1:0-3324 GCA_046716235.1 Chitinophagaceae bacterium | reverse complement strand
AGCATATTTATCCCGGTCTGTTTGTACAAAAATTTTTTCCTGCGGATGGTTTTCGTACCATTGTTTTATGCATTCAATAATTTCGTCACCGGGATCAGGGTTCTTAAATACCAGAGTAGACATTATGGCAATCACAGCAGGAAAAAGAAAAATAATAGCAGGAATTTTCATAAAAAATAATTGAAAAAAAGCCGATCAATTATAACAGCTTTTTAAAATATTTTTTTAATATCTTAATACACCATTTATTATGTGAATAACGCCATTTGTGCCTAATATGTCTGACTTAATAATATCTATTGGGGAAGCATTGCCTGCACCTTTAATTTTTTTTCCATTCATACTGCCCGATAATGTTTTTGCAGGTCCAAGGAAAGTGCCCGGTGTAGTACTGTTTCCTATATCATTTGTAAATAACCTGGGTCCACTGAACATGTGATATCTTACGACTGAATCCATTCTTGTTACAGGTGTTGTTGCTATAGTGGCCGTTGTGTAACCAGCTGCTGTCATTGCTACATCAGTTGGAGCAAATATGGTGAAAGCACTTGTTCCGCTCAACAAAGCCCACCGGCTTGCCCGGTTCAATGCTGCAATAAATAAACTGTGCAACCCTGTATTATTCAACACAGCCTGAAGGTTTCCTTTCAGATTTGGAGGAATGTTTAAGCGGTTAATGATATGTACAACTCCATTGGCAACTTTATTATCAATACTGATAATGTTGCTGCCATTTATATAAAAACTGTCAGCAAGTTGTCCGAAATATACATTTCCTGCCGTAGTTGTTCCCAATTGGGTACCCCGTGGAAAACTGTTTTGTGCTACCATATCAATTTTTCGGACCAATGAATTTATTATATGATACTGAACAAGGTAATTAGCTTGTCCGGGTGTCATTCTGTTCAGAGAATCAATAGTTACCAATGCTGTCTGAAATGCCTCGTCTGTAGGTATTATCCATGTAAAGGGACCAGGCCCATTCACAAAAGTTTCCAGTTGTGCTTTTTGCAATGCTGCTGAAAAAATGCTGAGGTTAGGTTGTGATTTCAAAAAGGATTCAAATGTTGGTGCAGTCGCTACCTCCGTTTCCTTAACACAAGAACTTAAACTAATTGCTGCCCCAACAAATAGCAATCCACTGTATAATATTTTTTTCATCATAATTAATTTATTTGTTATAAATGAAAGTTGTCAAAACAGGCGCAAGTGTTCCGGTTCCATTAGCGAAACCAGATGTATAAAAAGTAAAACTTCTTTTATTGGAAGTAGCTACAGCAAGGGGACTGGTACTACCGCTTCCTATTACCTGGCCAGCGGTATTTGTAACCCTGAATCTTAATGTGGTATAATAAGTAACAGGAACAGTGCTGGTATTACTTGCCAGGGGAGATATAGAAGTTGTGATATAACCACTTGCTGATTTATATGCTATATTTTTTGCTATAGTATCCCGTGTTACAACCGTGGGGGAAGTGGAGTCTATACGTATCAGGTTTATTGCGGGGCTCTTTGGCATTGCATTAATTATTCTTAATTTGAAAAAACCACTGTCCGCTAACGATATCTGGTCTTCAATTGCAAATAAGGTACGGTCAGTAGTAGTATCTGCCAGCGTTAAGGCATAAAACTTATTTGGCTCCAGCGTCAAGGCTCCTGAATAAATAACAACTGAATCATTACCCGTTCCTGTATTGGGGAGTGATAGTTTTATAGTGCTGACTGGTATAATGGCACTGTAATCAGGAAAATTAGCTGTTGACGGAAAAAAACCTCCATTACCCCCAGTAGTTGCCCCATTAATTTTCACATCATTCACTTTAATCATCACTGCCGGAGTATTGGGAGAAAATAAACCAAAACGTACATAGGCTTTGTCTGCAGGTAATTCAAATTGTGTTAGCCTGAGCTCATTTTTTTTACAGGATATAATGGCTGCAGTTAAGGCCAGGCATAATCCAATGCTATATATTTTAAACATAGTTTTTTAGTTTTAAGGTTTGCTGAACCACATTTCGTAAGTATGATAATCTACATTTAACGCCCCGATGCGTCGCAGTTCTTCAAGGTTCCAGTCATTTTCGGATACACCTGTAGGACGATACCTGTACTGGGGTTTTGGTCCCTGGTTATTACTTGAATAAAGAGGTATAAGAAACCCTCTGTATACCGGTAAAGAAGTTGCAGGATCGAGATCGAAATAATGATACCTTCTAAGATCACTCCATGTTTCAAGCAGGTTCCAACCATAATCTCCGATATATTTATGAAGCATTATATCAGTAAGTTTCAATACCCCACCTGGCTGAATAACCGCAACACTTGCCATATATGCAGTTCTTCCTGGTGATACTGGTGAAATGCCGGGATTAGAATTAGTATTATAGAAATCAACAAAATCAAAATGAGCAGAAATTCCATTTCTGTATGCAGTGATAGCTACATTGTTCAAACCTTTTCTTAAAAGTGCTTCGGCTTTTATAAATTGTAATTCATGATAAGTCATTACAGCATAAGATGAATTGCCGCGGAATACGTATTTACCAATACTAGACCCAAAATTATTAAGAGCAGGATTAACGATGGCACTATCAGCGTAGGGAGTGCTTACCCTTTGCCTGTAAAGAGGATTTGTTGGAATTCCCTGGCTATTATTTACAGGAAGCGCAGTATTATTAGGATCTCCACCGGAAGGTACAATAAAACGATAGCCACCATTTTGTGAGGTCATTGTTGTAGTAGTGGTCGTGGTATCAGGACTAACCGCCAGCATTCCGCGGATACGGGGATCTCTGCTGGCAAGCGATGTATTGCCCATAAAATTAGTGCCATCCAACAATTGAACAAGGAAGCGGCTTTGTTTTCTCACACTTATATTATCACGGCCTGCCCCTAAAGGATTGCTGTCATCATTTCTTGTAGCCGTATGAGAAACAAGAAAATTGTCAGCAGCACTTGTAAAACTCCTATCAACAAAATAAATAACAGAATCTGCATTGTATGTTGGTTTATTAGTCAATCGTTGCCAGCTGCGTGCCCTCATGCCATAAACAAATTTTGTCCACTTAACAACATCACCATTATACACCCTGTCTCCACGGGCCATGGTAGCAGCATTTTGAGCACCATCTGTACGTTGCAGATAATAAAGGGATGCCATACAAATAGAATCAATGGCTTTATATATATCCTCCTGTGAATCGTATTTAAAAGTTACCCTATTTTCTTCCCATGCCTGTTTGTAAGGCATTTCACCAAAAAAATCAGTTGTCATTTGTAACCCCCAGGCTCTTACAGCAAGTGCAGCACCAACATAATCCCATC
>JBKJXQ010000470.1:0-10470 GCA_046716235.1 Chitinophagaceae bacterium | reverse complement strand
CCCCCAACCCCTCTCCACGGGGTGGAGAGGGGAGCAGACTCCTCAATCCAAAGATTCGTTTAATGGTTTTACTGTATTCCGCCAATCTTTTGAACGACACAATCTTTCTTACAGCACTTTTAAAGTTGATTCTAAAATCAATAAGATTATTGAAATTGTAAAAAAAGTTCCCGGCACTTCTATTATTTATTGTAAAAGCAGGAAGAGAACCAAAGAAATAAGTGAATTACTTCAGTTACAAAATATTTCATCGAACTTTTATCATGCAGGATTAATGCAGGAAGAACGAAGCCGGAAACAGGAAGAATGGATTCATAATAAAACAAGGGTAATTGTTTGTACCAATGCTTTTGGTATGGGTATAGATAAGCCAGATGTAAGAACCGTAATACATGCCGATGTTCCTGATTGCCTGGAAAATTTTTACCAGGAAGCCGGCCGGGCAGGAAGAGATGGCAAAACATCCTATGCTGTTCTATTGTATGATGAAAGAGATATACATGAGTTGGAAGAAATGGGTTTGCTGCGTTTTCCTTCACAAGACGATATCAGAAATATTTACCAATCAGTTGCCAATTACCTGCAAATACCAACAGGTGCAGGCGAGGGACAGTATTATGATTTCGATATCAGTGATTTTTTGAAAAAATTTAACCTCACCAGTCATAAAGCTTTGTATTCTTTAAAGGCCCTGGAACAAGAGGGCTGGCTGGCTTTTAATGAACAGGTTTTCCTTCCTTCGTTTGTCATGTTTACAATAAATAAAAAATCATTGTATGAATTTGAAAATTCTCATCCTCAACTGGAGCTTTGTATCAAAACTTTACTGAGAGCTTATGAAGGAATCTTTGACCAAAAAACTTCGATATCTGAAAAAGTAATGGCAGGACTGATGAAAAAAGATATGGAAGAAGTAAAAAAACAGTTACTGCAATTACACCAAGCCGGACTCATCGAATACCAACCTCAAAAAGATACACCACAACTATACCTGTTGCGCAACCGTATCAAAACAGAAGAGATTAATATCAATATGGCAGCGTACAATAAACGGAAGGAACAGTTTCAGCGAAAAATGAAACAGATGGTAAGCTATATAAAAGAAGATGCGCAATGCCGCAGCCGCATTATTGGTTCTTATTTTGGCGATGACAATATCCGTCCATGTGGTATATGTGATAACTGTTTAAAACAAAAAGCAGCCAGCTTAACTAAAGAAGAATTTGAATCCCTTCATCATCGTATAATCAACATGGTGAAATTTGAATCGCTGCACACCAAAGAACTTCTGCTGAAACTGAACGGTATTAAAAAAGAAAAAGCCTGGAAGGTGATTGAATTCCTCCAGGCCGAAAATAAAATTGAGATGGATAGTAAAGGTTGGGTGAAATTAAAATAGTTTTATTTATAAGCAACCGCAGCGCTGGATGGACCTGTTAATGGTATCAGTGCTGTAGTTTTAAATCCGGTAGCCATTGCCCATTTTGTAAAGTCAGCAAACGTATAATCAAATCCTTTCCCGGTTTCAATCAACATATTCAGACTCATCATAAGCCCAAAAGAATTTTGTTTTCTTTCATTGTCAATAATATTCTCAATAACTACAAATGCGCCTCCGGCAGGCAAAGCCTCATAAGCTTTTTTCATAAGTAGAAGTTTTTTTTCTTCATCCCAGTCATGCAGAATATTTCCCATTACTACAACATCGGCCTGAGGCAATTCATCGTTAAAAAAATCTCCGTCAAATGTTTTAACCCTTTCGGCCAAACTTAAGTGATTGATATTTTCCCGGGCAATGGGATTTACTGCCGGAAGATCAAAACTAAGGCACTGCATGTGTGGCTGATGTTTCGCCACCATCAGGGATAACATTGCCCCTGCTCCTCCTGCATCAGTCAATGTTTCATACTTGCTGAAATCAAATTTTTGAGCAAATGCCATGAAATTTCCCATTTGTATGCCGCTCATGGCATGTATAAACTCTTTTAGTCTTTCGGGGGATTGATATAACGTTGCAAACATATTATCGCCGCCATGTTTTGATTCATTTTGAGGCAGACCAGTAATTAAACCTGTTTCCAAATCTCCCCAGAAAGGATACAACCTGTTATTAGCCATTTCAAGTATACCCCCGATATAGCTTGGTTTATTTTTATCAAGAAACACTTCGGTATCTGTCCCGTTGGAATACACTGCAGTTTCCATTACTCCTTCTCTTTGCAAAAAACCAAAAGAGGTGAGTGTGTCAAGAAAATCATACACATTCCTGTCTGTACATTGAAAACCAAAAAGTTTTTTTATCTCAGTTCCACTAAGTTTTCCTTTTTCTGCAAGATGAGTAAACAGTTTTAAGTTGACGGCTACCAATAATGTCTTGGAAGCCCAGAAACCCAGTCCTATCTGCATGATACGTTCTGGCGTTGGTTGGTTGGTTTGCATATATGCTGTTTTATTTTGAAGAAAATAATTTATATATCACATAAATTATTGAAAGAGTTACAAATATTATAAAGTCAAAATATACTTTTCCGGCTGCGGCTTCTTCC
The DNA here is from genome assembly GCA_046716235.1 of Chitinophagaceae bacterium. Classification (GTDB taxonomy): domain Bacteria; phylum Bacteroidota; class Bacteroidia; order Chitinophagales; family Chitinophagaceae; genus JJ008. Next base: position 7,924 of record JBKJXQ010000470.1, on the reverse strand, counting down.
TCCCAAACCCAATACACCCAGCAATGTTCTGACAATAGTATTACCTGCTGTTCTTGTCATGCTTTTAACAATGGGATCATCAAAAAAACCTTTCTCTTTTTTAGCAGACTTTTTTTCTTCTACTGTTTCTCCTTTTTGTTCTGCATCCCTTTCAGCAGCGTCATTTAGTTTTTGAGTAAGCATTTCGTAAGCACTGTTGCTATCTATTATCTGATTGTATTTAGCAGCAATTTTAGATTTGCTGACCAGGCTATCAATTTCTGTTTCTGTCAATATATCCATGCGGCTTTGCGGTGGACGAATCATACAATGAACCAATGGAGTAGGAATACCCTTTTCATTCAAAATAGTTATCAATGCTTCACCTGTTCCCAGCTGAGTGATGAGATCTTCTGTTTTATAAAATGTTGTTTCGGGATAATTTTCTGACGTTTGTTTAATTACTTTTCTATCGGCTGCTGTAAAGGCCCGCAAAGCATGTTGCACTTTTAATCCCAATTGTGCCAGCACAGACGCAGGAACATCCATTGGATTTTGTGTACAGAAATAAATACCAATTCCTTTGGAGCGGATCAATTTAATAATTGTTTCTATTTGTTGCAGCAATGCTTCATTAGCTTCCTGGAAAATAAGATGGGCTTCATCAATAAACATGATCAGCTTTGGCTTATCCATATCGCCTTCCTCCGGGCAAGTAGCATATAGTTCTGCCAGCAATTGCAACATAAAAGTGGAAAAAAGTTTCGGCCTGTCCTGCAAGTCTGTAACCCTTACAATGGAAATCATTCCTTTCCCATCACTATTAATTCGCATCAGGTCTTCTACTTCAAAACTCTTTTCACCAAAGAAAACATCGGCACCCTGTTGTTGTAATTCAATTACTTTTCTAAGAATCGTTCCGGTAGAAGTTGTGGAAATTTTTCCATACGTTTTTTCCAGTTCTGCCTTTCCTTCATCGCTTATGTATTGTAATACTTTGACAAAGTCTTTTAAATCGAGTAGGGGTAGTTTTGTATCATCACAGTATTTAAAAATCATGGCGACAAACCCACCTTGTGTATCATTTAATCCTAAAATTTTTGAAAGCAACACAGGTCCAAACTCACTTACCGTGGCCCGCAACCTTGCTCCCTTCTGATTACTTAACGTTAATAAATCGGAAGGGTAAGCAGTAGGTTTATATTCGATATTTAATTTCTGACAGCGGTCAGTTATTTTATCATTTACTGTGCCGGCAGCAGCGATGCCACTCAGGTCACCTTTGATATCCATTAATAATACCGGTACACTTGCATCACTCAATCCTTCGGCCAGTATTTGAAGGGTTTTTGTTTTACCCGTACCGGTAGCACCGGCTATTAATCCATGGCGGTTCATTGTTTTTAAGGGAATCATTACATCAGCTCCCGGCACTACATTGCCATCTAATACACCGCACCCGATTTTAAAACATTCGCCTTTAAAAGTATAACCTGCTGTAACAGCTTCGAGAAATTTAGTACTTTCTGCCATCAGTTTTATTTTGGTTGAAAGTTAATTGAAAAGTTTTAGTTGCTTATAAATCTTCTTCTCTTTCCAGCATTAATACTGCCCCTTGCGGAACAATAAAATATTTTTCTCCTTCATACATAACTTCTGTAGCACCACTAACTAAGAAGATAGCCAAATCCCCTTCTTTAGCCTGCAATGGCAGATATTTTACCTGCTCTTCTTCACCTTTCCAGCTTTCATTTTCTACGGGCATTGGAATAGCATAACCCGGGCCTGTTTTTATTACAAAACCCTGTTGTACCTTTTCTTTTTCCTGCACTCCGGGGGGCAAGTACAGGCCACTGGCTGTTCGTTCATCCGGACGGGCTGGTTTTATCAATAAACGGTCGCCGATTACGATTAATTTTTTAAGCCGGTTATCATTGGTTAAATGCATGGCACAGTTTTTAATAGTAGTAAGCAAAAGTAAATATCAGGGTCTGTAAAACAGGTCTTTTAACAAAATATTCAACTACTATTCTTTAACCCACCAAATGCTTTAACTTTATTTGTCTCTTGAACATTTAAAAACACGAACCATGGAAGGAAAAAAACCTCAAATCTTATTGTGCGAAGACGATCCCAATTTAGGAAATGTATTAAAAAATTATCTTGAACTGAATGATTATGATGTAATACTGGAAAGAGATGGCCGCCTGGGCCTTGCTGCTTTTCAACGGGAAAAATTTGACCTATGCCTGCTTGATGTGATGATGCCCAATATGGACGGATTTACACTGGCAGAAGAAATAAGAGATGTAGATCCCGATATTCCTTTGTTTTTCCTTAGTGCAAAAACAATGAAGGAAGATGTGATACAGGGTTATAAGTTGGGTGCGGATGACTATATCACCAAACCTTTTGACAGCGAAGTATTGCTATTGAAGATAAAAGCTATTCTGAAAAGAAACGAAGAGCAGAATAAAGAAAGTGAGAATAAGGAATTTGACATGTCTACTTATCACTTCAATCCCAAACTCCGCCAGCTAATTCATGGTGGCATTACGCAAACATTATCTCCAAAAGAAAATGAGTTATTGAAAATGCTGGCCGAACACCTCAATGATCTGTTACCAAGAGACCAGGCACTGAAAAGAATATGGGGTAGCGACACCTACTTCAATGGCCGAAGTATGGATGTATATATTGCCAAGCTCCGGAAATATTTAAAAGACGATGAGAAGATAGAGATTGTCAATATACATGGCAATGGATTCAGGCTTGTTGTACAGCCCTGATATAAGTTATTATGTAAACAGGGTATATAAAGTTGCAGACCTACTTTATATACCCTGTTTAATTATACTAAAAAGTAAAATCAACTTTCAAATAAAGTACCTGAGTTTCCGGATACGGACTTCTTCCCTAAATGTTCATACGCCTTTGCAGTTGCTTCCCGGCCACGGGCAGTACGCTGTAAAAAGCCTTCCTGAATTAAAAATGGTTCATATACTTCTTCAATCGTTCCGGCTTCTTCACCCACTGCGGTAGCAATGGTAGTAATTCCTACAGGACCTCCCTTAAATTTATCAATAATAGCAGAAAGAATTCTGTTATCCATATCATCTAATCCATGCTCATCCACATTCAATGCTTTTAATGCATGCTGAGTAATACCAAAGTCAATCTGCCCATCATTTAATACCTGGGCAAAATCTCTTACTCTTCTTAATAACCCATTGGCAATTCTTGGTGTGCCGCGGCTTCTTCTGCCAATTTCTTCTACTGCATCCGTTGATATTTTAGTGCCCAATATTTTTGCTGAACGATCAATAATTCTATTCAAGGTGGCGGCATTATAATATTCAAGTCTCGATTTAATAGCAAATCTGGAAAGTAAGGGTGCCGTAAGTAAACCACTTCTTGTTGTAGCACCAATCAATGTAAATGGATTTAAATTTATTTGCACACTCCTTGCATTGGGGCCGCTATCAATCATAATATCTATACGATAATCTTCCATAGCAGCATACAGATATTCTTCCACTACCGTACTGAGACGATGAATTTCATCAATAAATAAAACATCGTTGGCTTCAAGATTAGTCAATAATCCTGCGAGGTCACCCGGCTTTTCTATTACCGGGCCGGATGTTTCTCTAATATTAACCCCTAATTCATTGGCAACAATCCTGGAGAGGGTTGTTTTTCCCAAGCCGGGAGGGCCATGAAATAAAACATGATCCAATGCCTCACCACGGATCTTGGCAGCCTTTATAAATATGCGAAGATTTTCAATCGTCTGCTCTTGTCCCGCAAAATCATTTATTGCCGAAGGACGTATATTATTCTCGAACTCTTTTTCCGCCGCACTTAAAAGTTCTTTATCGCTATTCAGGTTTGCATTTGCCATTTTGTAAATTTACAAATAATCCTTCCTTCACCGGTCATTCAAAAAATTTCAACACGGAGACACAGAAAAACAGAGTTACACAGAGTATTGGTTCGCTACTTAATTTTCTCTGTGAAACTCAAACACCCTGTTACTCTGTGTTTAAATTCTTGTCTTTTTCAGATATATTGATTGAGTTGCAAAATAATATCAGGATCAGGCGAATTAATTAAGTATAAATCTTTTTCTGAGTATTTGCAAACGCCGGGATAATCGCCTTTGCAATTACCTATATCATTTATCAACTGGAAATGAAGATGTGGCGGCCAATGTCCGTTTTCTGCAGGAATACCAAATTCTGCTAACACATCTCCTTTTTTAATACTGTCGCCTTCCTGAATATTTTTTATTGCATTTAAACTTAGATGACCGTACAGCGTATAAAAATTATGTCCGTCCAGTATATGAGAAAGAATGATAGTGGCTCCGTAATCGCCGGGGCTGTTATTATTGGCAAAACTGTGAACAATACCATCCAGCGGTGCCATTACTTTAGTATAAGGCTTTCCCCAGATGTCTGTACCAAGATGTAATCTCCTGGGCTCTTCACCCGGCTTATCCGCATCAAACACTTTACTGTTGCTGTAAACAGTTCTGTGTTCATCATAACCACCTATACCATACAATGCTTTTTTATTTAGTAATTTTTCATTAATGTATGAAGTAAATTTTTTTATATCGCTTAGTATATCATTTGTCAGTTCTTTGTTGCCTGCTGTTAGATCAAGTAATAACAATAAATCCTTTAAAGGATTAAAAGGAACCACAGGATGATATTCGTGTTGATGTTTTTTTAGTATTTCTATTGTAGCATGAGGTATAGCCATAGTAGAATAAAGTTACCCCGGAAATTTTAAAACTATTGCTAAGAACAGATTGGCCGGAAAATATTCCTGCTGAAAAACCGTTATAATTATCAACTGGTCAATTACATGAAAAAAGCTGATACTTACCCTTTTATCTTTTCCTTTTTATTATTTATTGGGGGTTTTGGAAGCGAAACGTCTGCCCAGATGATTACCGGTGTATGGAAAGGAAAAATTAACAAACAAAAAGTAGAAGTAAAGATTATCCAGAATGGTGACAGCCTTACCGGCACTTCTTACTATTACGAATCACCCACTAATTATCGCCGCTATAGCATTAAAGGATATTTTGACCAGCAAACAAACAGTGCTGTTTGGTGGGATGATCAATTACTGGAGGAAAAATCAGGCCGGTTCACTGTTTCAACTCCTGGTAAAATGGCAATGCTGTCAAGAGCAGATTTTAATTGCCCCGGTGGTGGTAAAATGATGCTGGATGGCCAGGCCTCTGTTAAAGATGAAGAAGGTAAATCAAAGGGTGATGTTGATCTTGACAAAATAACTCAGACCAGTTTTGAAGATGAATGGGATTATGTAATCGATAACTACATTGCAGGCACAAATGACCCTGATATTATTGACAGTATTAGCCATATTGCACAACAACGAACAGAAGAAATTTATACTACACCAACGATTGAAGAACCCATTGTAATAGCCAAGCCCCAACCAGTAATAGAAAAGCCGGTTGAAGCACCTGTAAAAAAAATTGAGTCGCCCAAAAAACAACCAAATCCAACAGTAAAAATCAGTGAGCCGGTAATGCCGGCGGGTATTGAAGAAAAATTTATTACCCGTACCAAAACATTTATTAAAGAAATTCCAGTGAGCGGAGATTCAATAGAACTACGCTTTTATGATAATGCAGAAATAGATGGAGATTCCATTTCTCTATTTTTAAATGATAAACTTATTTTCAGTCATATCCGTTTAACAGGCAATGCTTACAGCATTAAACTGGCAGTAAGCGAAATGAAGGAAAGCAATGAATTAATAATGGTGGCCGAAAATATGGGTGCTATTCCACCCAACACTTCTTATATGGTGGCGATAATAAATAACCAACGATATGATGCATATTTAGCAAGTACCGAAGGCAGCAGTGCGATGGTGCGGTTTGTTAAGCAAACACATTAAAACTCACCGGCTCATTTTGTATTCATTCCGCATAAGAAATTTTTCTTCGCCATCAAAGCGGACTTCTTTACGGTTGCTGAATTTTTTCTTGCCTATAATATAGATATGCCTCAGTACAGCTTTACGGTTATCATTACCATCCACCCCATTTCTTTCTGTAATAATTTCCAATGTGCCGTCACTATTTTTTTTCTTTGAAACTATCATAGCCCCATCTACCTGTAATCCGTCATTGTTGATCACTAAGGTATCATTTCCGTTTGCTTTTGGTTCGTCAGGATAGGCGAAAGCAAAAATCAACCGGTGAATATTATTTACATCCTTACTGATGGTAACATTGGCTGGCATTGTGTATGGTTTTCCACTGGAATAATCGAGATAAGTAAGTGACCCTTTCCATTTACCAAAAGCAGGTTTAAAATCTTTTACGTTTACAGAAGCAATAGTTTGGGTAAAAGCAAACACCGGCAACAGTATTAATACAATCAGGAGCTTTTTCATAATACATTTTAGACCATCAACAGAAAAGCCGGTGAGTTGTTCACCGGCTTAAAAATATAATTTACCTTTTTAATTCAGACTACCACATTCACCATCTTTCCCTTTACAAAAATAATTTTCTTAGGGGCTTTTCCTTCCAGCCATTTTTGCACAATAGCATTTTCCATTACCATTTTCTCAGCGTCTGCTTGTGCAGCATCCAATGAAATGTTCATAGTAGTACGCAACTTACCATTAATAGAAACAGGATATTCTTTGCTGCTTTCTACCACATATTTTGCTTCGAACGTTGGGTACGTGACGTTGAGAATTGAGCCCTCACCCCGACCCTCTCCACTTCGTGGCGAGGGAGTATTGCGTAGCTGCGCATACAACTCTTCTGCTATGTGTGGTGCATAGGGAGCTAATAGTATTAATAAAGGTTCCAGTATTTTTCTTTTATGACATTTTAAATCCGTGAGTTCGTTGGTGGCTATCATAAAACCGCTGACACCGGTATTAAAACTAAATCGTTCCGTATCACTTTCTATTTTCTTAATGCTGTTGTGCAATACTTTTAATTCTTCTGCGGTTGGTTCTTCATCGGTAACAATAAAAGCATGCCCAAGCCCCTCTGCGGGAGGGGTTTTAGTTTCCTTAAAGAAAAGTCTCCAGAATTTTTTCAGGAAGCGATGTACACCTTCAATGCCTTTAGTGTCCCAGGGTTTGCTCATTTCTACAGGACCAAGAAACATTTCATACATGCGGAAGGTGTCGGCGCCGTATTTGGCAACTAAATCATCGGGGTTAACGGTGTTGAATTTTGATTTGGACATTTTTTCAACTTCGGAGCCGCAGATATATTTGCCGTCTTTTTCTTTTATCAAGACTGAGTTAGCATATTCTTCATTTTTCTCTTTTCGAAATCCTTCTTCATTTAATTCAAACCCTTCAACATTCTTTACATCAACACGAATTGGATGATATTGTGTTCCATCTGTGTTGGGTTCCAAGTCTTTTAATCTACCCAAAGAGACAAAATATTGAACTGTGGGGTATTCATTGGATTTATAAACTTTTGGGGTAAGTAAGTCTTTTAATCTTTCTACAAGGGCATTAAATCCAAGGCTATAATACATGAAAATCTCTTCATGAGAAATGTATATATACTTCCAATTCTCTTCAAAAAACTTTTTATCATGAGAATATCCTTGTTCAATAAAACTCTGATAAAGTAATTTAATATTGATTTTTCTTGAATGACTTGTAAAGTCAAAATTCCATTCTCTATCCGGCATTGACTCTTCAATAAAAGAAAAATCTGGAAAAGTTTCTTTTAGAAATTTCCTCAACAAATGAAAACTACTGTTTAATCTGTATACAAACCTACTACTCCCCTGTATCATCCCCTGGTTCACTAATCTCTTATACGGCTCATCAAATCCAATCAAATTCAAATCAAACAATACTTTCGTCCACATGCGGCTGTATAATAAATGGCCTACTGCATGCTCGGTGC
>JBKJXQ010000469.1:0-3965 GCA_046716235.1 Chitinophagaceae bacterium | reverse complement strand
TGTTCCCGGTTGTACCTTGGTATGGCCAAAACAAAATCGACTGATAGTATTCCCTTCATAAAAGAAACTGACAATCTGATCAATACAGCTATTAATGAGATTCGTAATTTATCGCATTCAATGATATCGCCTTCTTTAAATGAATCAGAACTGATAGAAGCTATTGATCACTTAATCCAATTAACAGGCAAGGGTAGCGGCCTTTTAATAAGCCGGGAATTTTCAGGTTTTAATGAAAACAACATCAGCGATAAATTTAAACTGACCATCTACAGAATAATACAGGAACAATTTAATAATATAATAAAATATGCGGGAGCAAAAAATGTTCTTGTACAAATAATCCCGGATAATGAAAAACTGTTACTTATTATAAAAGACGATGGCGTAGGATTTGATACTTCTAAAAAGGCTAATGGCGTAGGCTTAATAAATATTAAAACAAGAGCTTCAATATTTGATGGGGAGATGTCAGTTATATCTTCACCGGATAACGGTTGTGAATTAAGGGTTAGTTTTAATTTAATCAGTTAGTATTTAAAATACATTATCATACTACAATCCCGAAAAATAATCATATCCCTTTTTATCAGCCCAGTAGTCCGGGGTTCTTTCATTTGAAAAATACATGTCGCCAATCCGTTTCAGGCTTTTCACTCCATACTTTACCGGAATAATTAACCGCAAGGGGTAACCCTGGTTAAGCGGAAGAGCTTTGCCATTTAATTCATAACACAATAATGTTTGTGGATGCATTGCACTGCGCATATCAATACCAACTTAATATTCTTTGTCGTGAGTAGCTAGGCCAAGATATTGCATTGCCGATTCTTCACTCAATCCATAAGTGTTCATAAATTCAGAAAAACGTACGCCACCCCAATGGGTTATCTGGCTCCACCCTTCAATGCATTTAAAATTAAAAACGATTTCTGTTTTTCTTAGTTTCTTAATGTCTTCCAGTTTTATTTTCAGTGTATCGCCATTTGCCTTTATAACATTCATCGCCCAGGTGGAAGGATCAAACGTACTCTTCATACCTAAATCTCCATTCACCCTTGCAGGATTTGCCGCCAATGCTTTCGGATATTCTTTTGTCAGGTGCTTGTCTGATAACAAGTCGTTGAAAACAGTTTCATTAGCATTTAATACTTTGCGTATCGGCGTACTTGTTTTTCCCGCAGTAGCAGGTTGGTGGCGCAGCCATTTCCAACCCCAGAATGCGGCACCACCTAAAACAACAAAGAAAAAGAAAGAAACTACTGTCTTTTTTACTATCAGCAGATCAATACTCAGCTTTGAATTTTTAATAAAAATATTTCTTAAAAAATTTGCCATAATACAATTATTTTACTGGTTGGTCGGTTGTCGTATCTTCTTTTATTTTATGTACTTCAAAGCCGGTTATCATGGCCCGGAAATTATTCCATCCGGCTATTATTACCTGGATAACATGAACAAGAAAAAACAATACATATCCGATGGTCAATGCAAAATGCAGAATACGGGACATTTTATAACCGCCAAACATTGCACAAAGCCATCCCAGCTGAACTGGTTTGTAAATAGCAAGGCCGGTTAATATGGAGCCGATGCCCATAACAATGATGGCAGAATAAGCAATACGTTGGGCTGCATTATATTTACCCCGGACAGCCGGAGCCGTTTTATTTATATGCAGATCATGCAGCAACACTAGCCAGGCTTCTTTGAATGAACGCCGGTCAGGTAATAAATAACGCCATTCGCCGGAAATAGCTGTGTACAAAACATAAGCAATACCATTAAGAAAGAACAACCACATAAAAACAAAATGATAAGCCATTCCTTCCGAAAGACGAAAAGGTACATTTAATGCGGCATAAAAAGTATCGGGAAAAAACTTTAAAAGGGTAGTGCTGCCAAAACCAATTTTATATACATCATTGGCCCAGTAAATAAGCAACCCACTCCAGATCATAATCATCAGTACCGGAAAATTAATCCAATGAAACCAGCGGATAGCCAGCGGATGTTTTTTTACAATTTTCTTCATATCAGTGCGTCTGGTTGATTTGCAAAGTAAGTTAAACAAAAAACATATAATACCGTACTGCTGCAAGTTGACCATTCCGATGAATTTACTTGGTCAGGGTAATGACAAATAATACATAAGCTGTTCAAGCATGGCTTTTGGGAAATTAAAAATCCTCCCATATAATACAGGAGGATTTTGATCAAGGATAGGTTGATGAATATTATTTAGGAAGTAATACATGGTCTATCACATGTATTACACCATTGCTTTGATAAACATTACCAATGGTAACAAGAGCCATACCACCGTTTTCATCTTTCAGCATATATTTTTTACCTTTTTTTGTTATGGTTAATTTTCCACCTGCAACAGTTGTCAATACAGCTTTACCTTTTCCCGCTCTAATCTTTGCATCAATAGCTTTTGTGTCTAATTTACCAGCTACTACATGATAAGTAAGAATACCAGTGAGTTTAGCTTTATTTTCTGGCCTAACCAATGTTTCTACTGTACCTGCAGGCAACATACCAAACGCTGCATTAGTAGGTGCAAACACAGTAAATGGTCCTGCACTCATTAACGTTTCTACCAGTCCGGCAGCTTTTACAGCAGCAACGAGGGTAGTGTGATCTTTTGAGTTAACTGCATTTTCCACAATGTTTTTAGAGGGATACATGGCTGCCCCACCTACTTCTACAGTTTTTTCATTCATCATTTTTTGAGCAAAGGATACATTAAATGCCAAAGCTGCCAACAGCAGCATTCCAATTGATTTAAGCGATTTCATACTTTATTTTTTAAGTTTGTTGAGTAATAGTTGTGCTTCTGCACCACCGGGTACAGATACGGCAAAAGGAAAAGTTCTGGATTTGAAAAAAGAAATATTTTTTTGATACATACCTGTACATTTGATCTGTACAGGTGTACACTAATAACTAAAACTAAAGCTTAAACAAATGGCATATTGGCTTATCAAATCCGAACCTTCAAAATATAGCTGGGATCAATTAGTAAAAGATAAAAAGACTTTCTGGGATGGTGTACGTAACTATGCAGCCCGGAATAATTTGCGGGCTATGAAAATAGATGATGAAGTACTTTTTTATCATAGTAATGAGGGAGTGGAAATTGTAGGCATTGCCAAAGTAGCTAAAGAAGCTTACCAGGATCCCACCACCACTGAAGTGGCCTGGCTGGCCGTAGATTTTAAACCATATAAGAAATTAAAAGAACCAGTTACCCTTGCACAGGTAAAAGCAGATAAACGATTAGCGAATATGGCATTGGTAAAATTTGGTCGTCTTTCTGTACAATCTGTTACGGATGCTGAATGGAAAGTTGTGATGGAGATGGCTGGAGAAAAATGATTTGATAATCATTACTTTTATCATTAAACTTCATTTAATTATCTCAAAGATTAGTTTTGATTCTTCGCAGTGTTATTTTCTTCCCATCTTGCCTGAAATTTTTTTTTGTAAAAACAAAACAAACCTTATTCTGTTTTACATTTGGAAATGGCAAAAAAGAAATTAGTCATACTCACCGGTGCAGGCATCAGTGCTGAAAGTGGGTTGAGAACTTTTCGTGACAGCGATGGTTTATGGGAAGGATATGAAGTAACGGAAGTAGCAACACCCAGAGGTTGGAGAAAAAACCCGCAATTAGTACTTGATTTTTATAATATGCGCCGTAAAGATGTTGCCAATGCAAAACCCAATGCTGCACATTTTGGATTGGCGGAGTTGGAAAAAGATTTCGATGTTACCATCATCACTCAAAATATTGATGACTTGCATGAAAGAGCTGGCTCGACTAATGTCTTGCATCTCCATGGCGAAATTTTTAAAATGCGAAGTGAAAAAGATGAAACAATTATTGTTGAGATAAGCGGTGATATTAAGCTGGGCGATCGGGGAGAAGACGGTGCACAATTACGTCCTTATATTGT
>JBKJXQ010000468.1:0-3660 GCA_046716235.1 Chitinophagaceae bacterium | reverse complement strand
GTTAATACTATGCCAATATGCTTGCCGATTTTTTTTCTATCAAACCTGCCATAAAAAAATAGTGCGGAGTTTTACTGGCATTCAGCCGGTACTGGTACTAATGTTTAAAATTTATAAGAGTTATTATTTTAATTATATCCGTTATACTTAAATACAAGTTAACTGACAGGTAATGTTTTGGCTTTTCAAATAAAATTTTTGTACATACTCACTTCATACCCATCATACATTAATAATTTTTTGAATTACTTTCCCATGAGGATAAAGCGACAAGTTTTTTTAGTGCAGATATTATCAGTAAGAAATGATTGTTTATACTGATTATTGATGCAGATTGTATTTTTTTTGCAAAAAACCGTATCTTTTCCGTTGGGATATACCCTAACCGTTCAATTTTAGAGAATCAAAAACTGCAACCATGAAACTGTTTAGTTTACTTATCGTATGCTTATTTATTTCCGTAACAAAAATTAGTGCTCAATCTGACTCTGCTTCGGCACCTGGTTCTCACTTCAGCACAAGTGGCGGAAGATATTTCTGGATGGGACGAAACTACCGCCAGGAATGGAACACCCCGGTAAAAGTACCTGTTCTAAACCTGTCCACTGAACAAGGCGGTCTGAAACCTGTAAAACGTGGTGGCGGTAAACAAACCAAATCATTACGGTTGGAGGATGCCAGTGGAAGAGAATACACTCTCCGGTCCATTCAAAAATTTATTACCGAAAAAACATTACCAGGCGACTTGCAAAGTGAAGCAGCTGCTGACCTGGTTTCAGATGGAATTTCGGCTTCTTATCCTTATGCATCTTTATCTATGCAGGTATTGGCCGATGCTGCCGGTGTTCCTTACGGAAAAGTAAAATTGGTATATATACCAGATGATCCTAAACTGGGAGAATTTCGTAAAGAGTTTGCCAATAGCCTCGCAACTTTCGAAGAAAAAATACCGGCTTCGGTTGATAAATCATATGACACTGAGGATGTAGCAGAAAAATTAGAAAAGGATAATGATAATGACGTAGACCAGCATGCATTGCTGCGGGCAAGAATTCTGGATATGTTTGTAATGGACCTTGACAGGCACGAAGGACAATGGAATTGGGGAGCTGTTGAAAAAGATAAAGGCAAAACATATTTTCCTATCCCAAAAGACAGGGACCAGGCATTTTATATCAACCAGGGTTTATTGCCCGGGTTTGCAAAAGGACGTTCGCTGGTGCCACAACTGGAAGGCTTTAAACCAAAAGCAAGAAGTATTGCCCGGTTCAACTTTGCTGCCCGAAATCTTGATCGTTTCTTTTTAAATGAACTGACCGAAGAAGACTGGAAACAAGCGGTTGAAAAGTTTCATTCGCAAATGACTGACCAGGTTATTGAAAATGCATTGGCAATGCAACCCAAAGAAATAAGGGAAATGTCTGCAGGTAAAATTATTCAAACCTTAAAAGACAGGCGCAACTTCATCATTGCCGATGTAATGGAATATTATCATTTTATTTCGGAGACCGTAAGTGTGAACGGCAGTGATAAAAATGAATTATACAATATTAACCAGGCCGATGATGGATCAATATTATTGCAAGTCTACAAGCTTGAGAAAGATGGACAGCAATCTATCAAAATGTATGAACGCAAGTTTGAGCCTGCTGTTACCAAGGAAATCCGTGTGTATGGAATGGATGGCGAAGATAAATTTGTAGTAACCGGTAATACAGATAAAATTAAAGTGCGGCTTATTGGTGGTGGAGGCAGTGATGTTTTTGAGAATATGGCAAAGGGCCAGCAGGGTGTTTTTGTATATGATAAAAAGGACGGAAAAAATACATTAACCGGGGGCTTTAAAAATAAAATGTCTAATGATACTGCCGTTAATTCATTTGACAGGTTATCTTATAAATATGCTTTCCAATCTTTCTTCGGAACACTGGGCTTTAATCCAGATGATGGCCTGTCTATCGGGCCAACTTTTAAGTTGATACGCCACGGATTCAGAAAAACACCGTATAAATCATTACACCAGATTGCAACAACCTATGCTTTTTCTACTAAAGCAATTAATATCAGGTATAGGAATGAATTTATTTCTGTATTTGGTAAAAGCACAGATATAACAACAGATATTGAATACAAAGGCCCGAATAATACTACCAATTTTTTTGGCTACGGCGTTAATACAGTGTATGATAAAAACGATAACTCAAAACCAGGCAGATTTAGATACTATCGTGTTCGATATGACCTTGGAGATGTTGCCCTCCAGTTAAGGCACCGTTTTTCTGATAAAGTAATGGTGGCATTGGGTCCTGAATTTCAGTTCTTTTCTTACGATTCTACAGATAAGTTTAATAAAATAAGAAATATTGAAATAACCCCCCCGGCTGGCATTACGTCATCTATTAATAATAAACAATCTTATTTTGGAGCCAGGTTCTCTTTTCTTGTAGATACAAGAAACTATAAAGCACTGCCGAGTAAAGGTATAAACTGGCTTACTACAGTTAAGTACCTGAACGGCGCAAACAAATTCAGTTATGATAAAGTAACACAGGTAAATTCTGATTTTACATTTTATATAAACCTGGTGAAAGACAGACTGACTTTTGCCAACCGTTTTGGTGGCGGGGTTACTTTAGGCGATGCATTTGAATTTTACCAGGCACAATACCTTGGCTCTGATGATAATTTAAGAGGTTATCGTAAAGAAAGATTTGCCGGTAAATCTAAATTTTATAACCAGGCCGAGTTACGGTTGCGTTTAGCTAATTTCAGAACCTATCTTTTTCCTGCAGCATTTGGGATTTTTGCTTTTTATGATGCAGGAAGAGTGTGGAAACCTGTTGTTGACAATGATAAGAAAACCCTGAGTGGCTATGGTGGTGGTGTATGGTTTTCTCCACTGCGTCGTTTTGTATTTACCCTTAGCTATGCTGTATCTAAAGAAGATAATATACCGTTGGTAGGATTGGGTTGGAAATTTTAAAAATTAGTTATTGAAAAATAAAAGGGAGCCAGTCTTGTTTAAAAACAGGGCTGGCTTTTTTTAATTGAAGTAATCTTCCACAGCCAACATACAAAAAGACCTGTGGTGAGACATCCCCTGCGAAGCGATAAAATTTAGAGACCCGTTAAGAATAAATATTTCCCCTTACCGGCTGTCCCCAGATAATAGTCCCCAACATTTAATGCCCTTTAATCCAACCGCCATCTACTGCCAATGATTGACCTGTAATATAACTGGCCCGTTCACTTACTAAAAATGCGGCCGCCGCAGCAAATTCTTGAGTGGTGCCAAATCGTTTCATCGGTATGCTTTCTTTTACCTCATTTACTTTCGGATTTTTTTCAATAAGATTTTCCAGCCGGTTGGTAGCGGTGTACCCCGGCAATAAATTATTGACTGTAATGCCATGCATAGCTACTTCGTTCGATAAACTTTTTACCAATCCCAATAAACTTGTTCGTACAGCATTGGATGAAATCAGGTTTTCGGCCGGTTGTTTTACTGCAACAGAAGTAATGGTGAGAATCCGGCCAAATCCTTTTGCTTTCATACCCTGCAAAACCTGCTGAATAATATCTACCGCACTTAAAAAAAGGAGGTTGTAGATATGTTTCCAATCATCCAGGCCAAATTGTTCGAAGGGGCCAGCCGCAGGG
>JBKJXQ010000467.1:0-2973 GCA_046716235.1 Chitinophagaceae bacterium | reverse complement strand
GTGTGTTGGTACAGGCTTTTTTCGATGTAGAATATTTATTTGATGTGAAGGAGACCTCTTTCCAACCACCACCTAAAGTAAAAATCGGAGTGATACGATTAACCCCGAGAGCTGAATTACTTCCAATGAAAAGTGAAAAAGCTTTTTTTCTATTGGTGAAAACAGCTTTTAATCAACGGCGAAAAATGCTGCGCAACGCCGTGAATGGTTTGTTTGAGCCAACAATTTTAAATGATGAATTGTTTAATAAAAGGGCTGAGCAATTGAGTATAAAACAATTTGCAGACCTGACTTTTAAAATGAGATGAAAAAAGTAATAATTACAGGAAAAGCACATCCACATTTACAGGAACACCTTCAGCAAAAGGGGTTTACTGTTTTGTGCCATACTGCTATTACGTATGATGAGTTGCTGGATAGTATTCATGATGCGGAAGGAATAGTAGTAACAACAAGAATCAAAGTGGATAAAAATCTTCTTGATAAAGCCGTTAATTTAAAATGGATTGGCAGACTTGGAAGTGGTATGGAAATGATAGATGTTGCCTATGCCGAAAGTAAAGGCATTCGCTGTGTAAGTAGCCCGGAGGGTAATCGTAATGCAGTTGCCGAACATACATTGGGGTTATTATTAAATTTATTGAATAATATTTCCCGGTCGCAGCAGGAAGTAAAGCAAGGGCTTTGGAAAAGAGAGGAGAACCGGGGTGTAGAATTAAGTGGTAAGACAATTGGCATTATCGGATTTGGAAATACCGGCAGTAGTTTTGCAAAACTGTTGCAGCCATTTGATGTTACTATACTTGCTTATGATAAATATAAGTTTGGTTTTGGCGATAGTCATATCAGAGAAGCAAACCTGGAACATATAGGCCGGTATGCGGATATAATTAGTTTTCATATACCACTGACGGATGAAACCCGGCACATGGCTGATGCATCATTTTTTAATTCGCTGCAGCGAACTCCCTTTTTATTGAATACCTCAAGAGGTAAAGTGGTAAGTATTGATGTATTAATTAATGCCCTGCAGGAAGATAAAATTGCTGGTGCAGGATTAGATGTATTGGAGAATGAAAAACTAACATCATACACCAGCGAAGAAAAAAATAAACTAGATTGGTTGCTGGCTCAACCCAATGTAATTATCACCCCGCATATTGCTGGCTATAGTAATGAGTCGTTTTATAAAATGTCGAAAATAGTATTGGATAAATTGGGGCTGTAACCACCTATCTCTCCAAAAGCTGTCAGGTTCTAAACTATTTTACCACCAAGAGCAATAGCTTCAAGCAAAAACGGATAGAAAATCATGTATTGAATTGATTTTCCCTTCGCTAACTCCTTTATTTCCTCCCCGATATTTAAAAATAATGGGACATTTTGAAATAAACCTCTTTTAAAACAATTGTTTGTTCAAGAATAATTTTTTTATATTTGTTGTATTATGCAACGCTTCAGTACAACGGGGGCGTTGTTATTTTTTTTTATTTAACCAAAGGAGGTGACCATGAGTGCTATCCAATATGTATCCCAGGAAACACTGGAGCAAATGAAAGCAGAATTAAAGAAGATGAAATCAGTAGATAGGCCGGCGGCCAGCCGGGCTATTGCCGAAGCCAGGGAAAAAGGCGATTTGAAAGAAAATGCGGAATACGATGCAGCTAAAGAAGCGCAGGGCTTATTAGAGGCGAAAATAGCCGCATTCGAAGGGTCTATGGCCAGCATACGGGTGTTGGATGAGGCCAGTATTGATACCAGTAAAGTTTCTATCCTTACAAAAGTTACAATGACAAACCTTGGTACCAAAAAACAGGTCACTTATAAAATTGTAGGTGAACAAGAGGCCGACCTTAAGGCAGGAAAAATTTCCGTAACCTCTCCCATTGGAAGAGGGATATTGGGAAAAGCAGTTGGTGAAACTGCTGAAGTGCAGGCACCGGCGGGTGTTATGAAATTTAAGATTGAAGAAATAACAGCGTAGAGTAGATAAAAAACAACAGGTTATGGATACAAGTTCTGCATAGAGCAGAACTTTTTTATTATAATCAGGTGATTGTAGATTTGTAATACCAATCAAACCTTAATAAAATACTGTCATCCTGAGTTCATCGAAGGATAATTTCCTTAGCTATTTTTTTATTACCTGATTGGTATAAGTTGAAATGGAGATATAGTAAATCTTCAATCATAAATTTTAAACCTTTGTGGCATGACAATCTTTTCAAAAATTATAGCTGGCGAAATCCCTTCTTATAAAATTGCAGAGAATGAAAAATTCTTCGCCTTCCTTGATATTTTTCCATTGAGGGAGGGACATGTATTAGTAGTGCCAAAAAAAGAAACAGATAAATTATTTGATCTGCCAGATGAATATTTAAGTGAAATGTTATTGTTTGCAAAACCAATAGCCCATGCTATTGAAAAAGTATTTAACTGCAATCGTTGTGGCATCAGTGTAGTTGGGTTAGAAGTGCCACATGCACATATTCATCTTATCCCTATTAATTCGGCCAATGATTTAAATTTTACACAATCAAAACCAAAAGCAGCAGCAGAAAATTTAAAAAAAGTACAGGAAAAAATTTTATCAGCTCTTTAATTATTTTTTCAACCGTCCCGGATTCTGCTTTATAAAATCGTCCCATCCTTTTAATCCTTTTCCAGCTTTTGATACCACTGAATTACTTTGATAATGATGGCAAAGAGCCACTGCCAATGCATCTGATGCATCGAAAGATGTGAGTTTCTGTTTTATAGATAATAATTGTTGCAGCATCTTCCACACTTGTTCTTTATCTGCATTACCATTTCCGGTAACGGATTGTTTTACTTTTTTTGGAGAATATTCCACTACCTCCAGTCCATGCCGCATAGCTGCTGCTATAGCTACTCCCTGGGCCCGGCCAAGTTTCAACATACTTTGTACATTTTTTCCAAAGAAAGGGGCCTCAATAGCAAACTCATCAGGCT
>JBKJXQ010000466.1:0-6055 GCA_046716235.1 Chitinophagaceae bacterium | reverse complement strand
CTATTATCCTGTAAAACCAGCCGGAAAGGACCTGCCCATGTATTAGTGGGAGAACCTAAACCAGTATAAAAGGCACCGGCCGACTTTGGTAAAATACTTGCATACCCATAAGTGGCGGAAACACCATTTCCATCAAACTGTCCACTCCAGTTAAAAGCCGTGGGTGTTATAGTTTGCCAGTCCGTTTTTTTAACCCAAACCCGGGCTTCAATATTTGTCAAAGCGGAACTCTGGTATTCGGCTGAAAAGATAATATCTCCCGGAACAGTAACATTTCCCGAAGCGTCAAATTGCCACCTGGTATGTCCATCATCGGGTCCATATCCATACAATTTTGATGAGGCCCTGTCGTAATAAATATCAGTCTGGTACATTTCAAAATCAAAATAACGGTTACCCGTAGTATTATCCAGCGACAGGCCGCCGAATAACCAGAGAGAATCTGTACTGTTTGGACCTGCTCTTCTTACATGCACAAACATATCCAGTATATCATTTTTATCTGGGACAGATTGAATACCACCAGTCCAGGTAGCCGGGCTATTTCCATTTTTATCTGCTCCAGCTGTAAAAACTGTGGTGTCAACACCATGATAATCCCGAACGAATATAGCATCCAGCCAAAGCCTGTTATTAACCACAGAAAATGATGGCCTGTTCATGGTGCGATAAAAAGAACTCATCCTTTTAGGCCATGGAGAAGCATCTGTGAGGTAAGATGCAACCAAAGCAGCAACACCAGTAGTATCTATTACAAATTTTCCGGAAGTATCAACAGCATTTAAATTATACCAGTCATCGGTTGAAGTTTGTACCGTATTGAATAAATAATTTGCTCTTAATTCTCCGTCTACACCAAATCTTGCCTTTACTATAGGCGTTGTTATTTGCGCATAAAAAAATAATGGGCAAATAAATAGGGTAAATAAAATAAGTAGATGTCTTTTCATAGGATCACATTTTCATTCTGAAACATCGGCTTGAAAACATCCATATAAAACAAATAACCTGGAAGCTGAAAACAACTTGCCGGTTATTTATTCAGCTTTATTAATGACTTACAATCTTTTCTGTTGAAATCGGAGAAGCTATCATTCCTCCACCCTGCAACATAGCTACCACCTGGTAACTGACTGTTCCCGCAGAAACTGCATCGTCAGTACATTTATAAGAACGTGAGTTGCCACAGGGTGATGAGTACACAATATTCCATTCTGCATAATCATCATTAGGATCTTCATAAGTTCTTCTTACTACAAATCCGGTTACTCCCGCATTTGACGTAAGCCCCCAGCTTGAAGTAATTCCTCTTCCTTGCCGGTGTGTTCTGAAAAAATCAAAAGAGGGAGCAATGACTGCTTTCTTAATGATCGGCTTACTGTTATTAAACACTTTTACAGGACTTGCTGACAAGCAGATAAACATTAACAGGGATAAAATTCCGGTAGTTGCAATTGTTTTCATAAGGGGTGTTTTATTTATAAAATTAAAAGTAGGCTTCTGAACAATAAAAACATAGGTAAACATTCCTGTTATTTTCCCCTGATTTTCAAATGTATCTTTTACTAAAAAAAAAGCTAGTGCTGGTTTAAGTAATTGTGTACTAATGATAACTGTATAGCGATTTTATAGTTTAACCCCTATAATGATAAAATAAAAAAAAGTGCCCATAAAAAACCTCTTCCTATTGAAATAGAAGGAAGAGGTTATAATTAATAAAACAGAAATATTAAAAAAGTCAGCTAAATTAAAGTTTTTGCAGTTTAATTTTTTGCTCAATACCAGCACCCGATACACTCAGGTAATAGGAACCAGTGGCTAATTTATCCATGCTAATGGAAATATTGTTTCCATTGCCTTTTATTACATGCGTTGAACTTTGCATAATTACTCTACCAGCATTATCAATCAACTTCCATTGTACTTTTCCATCTTCAGGACCTGAAATAGTTACTTTCATATCGCTAACTACCGGATTGGGATATAGTGATACAGCAGGCACTAATAAAGAATTATTATTGATATTAATAACCTTACTATACTGAACTTTCTTATTAATATCTACCGCTTTTATTCTATAATAATTTAGTCCGGTAAAAGGATGTTTATCTGTAAAGTTATTGGGTTTGTCAGGTTGTATTCGTCCAAGTGTTGTAAAGTAAATACCATCAGCCGACCTTTCAATTTCGAAATAATCATGTTCATTATCGGTTACTGCTTTCCATTCCAAATCTACTTGTTTGGAAGGTAGCAAATACCCGGAAAAATTAATAAAATTGACTCCCAGTGTTACAAAAGATGTGGTACTTTTTATCACTTTTACATTATCTAAATAAAAACCATCATCTCTTTCTTTATAAAAAGCTCCTCCGTCTCCGTCCGAAGTAAATAGAAAGCGTAGATAAACTGTGGTATTACCTTTATAAGAAGATAAATCAACCAATTCTCTTGTCCAGTTTTCACGGATACCTGTCAATGCGGGTTGTCCACCAAGGGTGCCTCCATTTGTCGTATTGTCTTCATTTACTGTATTCTTTCCTTGTATAGCCGTCCAGGTTGAATTGTTAGTTGAAATTTGTATCTGCAATTTATCTCTAAAATTTTCCGCCCGGTGTTTTACCCAAAAACTTAAATATGCAGCTGTAGCATCACTAAGGTCCATTGCATTTTTATATTGCACCCAGCGGGAATCATTAGTAAGATAATCTCCCCCTACTGATTCGCTAAGTGCTTTGGTACCTGAAAATGCAGTAGTCGTTTCAAAGCCCCATTTACTACTTGCAGTACCTCCCGAGGGTAATGACCAATTGCCGCTCAAAATACCCTCCATATCATCACTCAATAAAGTAATAGGATTGTAAAACTTTGTAATGGTATCATAAAATGTAATTGAACCTGTTTCTACTTTCCAGGCAAACCGTATTCGTTTACCGCTGGGAATGGCAGCAGGTAAGGTAAAACTAATATTTCCTGAATAGGTTTCATGATAATTAGCAATACTATTGATAGTAATCGCACTCCCCACCGTCTGTATATTCTCAAGAGGCAATGCAGTGACAGTGACGGGCTGGTTGCTTAATCCAATACGACGGATTTGAAAACTTAAATTGCCAGTCGTTGAGGTAATTGCTATGTCACTCATATCCTGTATATCAGCATACGATCCTGCTGTATAAGCGATTTGAATATTTTGAAAACATAATTCTTTTGACAATGGAATTATACTGCTGGTGGGTGCCCAAAAACTACCACCTCCGGCCTCTCCGGTCCAGCTATATATTTTACCTTTAGTACCCGTTCCTATATCACCTAAAAATAACCAATCCTTTATTCCTCCTGCTACATTATAACCAACAGTCTGTATGCTATTTCCCGCCCGGTGACCATTGTGCTTACCAATTAGTGCGGGGGAAAAAGTGAAAACTTTTGCGTCCACAGCATCAAGCGTATGATTAGCCGCAATACCAAAAGGAAGTGAATAATAAGACCCATAACAATGCTGGTCAAACCCTATTACAAAATTTCTTGATGTAACAAAAGCTTTGATAGCCTGTGTCTCAGGTTCAGAAAAGGCTGCACTACCCCAGTATGTTTCATCACTTTGAATAGAAGAGCCTCCGCTGCAACAACCCCAATCCATACTATAATTTCTATTAAGATCTACGCCATAACTCCCTCCACTGTTTAGTTTCCTGTTTTTCCGCCACAGTCCGCCTCCTGATGGGTTAGTTGATTGATTATATAAATATCCATCAACATTTACACAGGGTATTATAAAAACTTCCCGATTATCAACAATATCTCTGATATCGGTATTCGATGAATAATTTTCACATAAATATTGCATAAAAAAAATAAGACTGGTACCGGTTATAGCCTCCCTTGCATGTTGTAATCCGGTATAAAGAACTTCGGGTTCGGTTTCGTCTGTTGCTACATTATCTGAAATCTTTACACCCCAAATAGTATTACCCAAATACGATGTTCCTATATTTATTTTGGAAATTAGTGCAGGATAAGTTGTTACCAATGCGTCTATTTTGCTTATCATTTCAGTATACGTGTAATAACCTCCCATTGAACCGGGTGTAAAAGAAGAAGGGGTTTGAATAAAGTCGGTAACTTTTGCTCCCGTTTTTTCATACGCAGACTTATTAGCAATAACTTTTTCACTATTGTAAAAATCAGCAATGTTTGATGTTTTCCTGAAATTATCAGCAACATCGGGGATTAAAACATCAAAAGAAAATGGAGTATTTTTCAATCTATTCAAATGTCGTTCAGTAATTTCAATAACAACTGCTCTTTTTTCATATTGAAAATGGTCAGCATCTAAAGAATCAAAAATAAATTGCCTGAGTACTCTCTCACTGCCTGGAGGAATATTGATTTTTACCTTACTGTATATTTCTTGCGCCTGTAATGAATTAAAAATGCAAAAACAAATACACAAAAGGGAAATTCTGATTGGTTTCATCGAATTGAATTTTGGTGGTTTTATTAAGGATTTAGCTGATTCCAGCTTTTTGGACATTGGAATACTTTTGGTTCAGATATAGTTAATAATTGTTAAGACTACTTATGGTTTTAATTAGTTTCATAGACATTCTGGTTTTGAAGAGAATAGTATTATGGTTTTGGCTTACTCTTTTTTAATAATTAACTTTCTCGAAAATAACTCGCCGTTAATTTCCACTTGAACAAAATAGAGACCACTATTTAGCTTATCAGTTACTGGCAGCTTTATGTCATTAGTGCCCTTATGAATTACTGATGTCTGGCTGTATAGTCTTCTTCCATTAACATCCATAATTATTATTGAAGCTACAGCATCAACGGACAAATTAATACGCAAGCCTGCTATATCGGAAGCGGGGTTGGGATATATTGTTATTTGTTCAATACTTTTTTGGATTGTTATAGTTTTTACATCACTATACTTAAACTTTCCGTCACTACTTACCAGTTTCAGCCTGTAAAACGATTTGCCGGTTAAAGGATGCATATCATTGTAAGAATAAACAATTTCAGTTGCCAGATTATTACCTTTTGCGTTGGAAAAAGATAATGGACTCCATCTTACATTATTATCACTTCGTTGAATTTCGTATCCGTTAAAATTTTCCTCATCCGTACTGGTCCATTTCAATTCCACATTACCGGAGGTTATCATTTTAGCATTAAAAGATAACAGGGTTGCTTTTAAAGGGAAATTATCAACTACTACTCTGTAATCTTCTACTTCGCCATGATCATAATAACCTGTAGAATTTGCGTTCGTCATACCGGCAGAACCCCTTACTAAGCGTATACGTAGATAAGTAAACGATCCGTTTGGCAAACTGGTAGGTGCACAGGGCCAATAAATATATCTTCCTTGCATTGAAGGCATTGAAGGAATCGCTGCTTGTGTCTGGCAAGCTTCACCACTATCAAATAATCCATTCCCGTTAAAATCAAGCCATGCAATAAGAGTTGCAGTTTCACCTGTATTGTTATATACATTGACATAGCCCAGATAATTACTTGCCCCGGGAGAAAAAATAGGAACCCATGACATTCCATCTTCATCAGCACTATCCCCATTAGCCAGTGAAGAGGACAACTTAAGCCATTCCCTGTCCCATGTAGCGCCTATTCGTATTGCAGTATCTTTTTCATGCACAGCAGGGCTCCATGGATCAGGATCATAAGATGCCGGAGCATCACCAAAATCACAAAGAGGCCGGAAGGCTTCGCTACAATCCCCCCAGCTGCCGGTAGGATAAACCGGCCCTGGCATTGTATTTACTAAATAATTCTGCGCATTATTAACTGTGCCGTTATAATTATATGGGACAATATAACTGCCAATTGTAAGGGGGGCCCCTGAAGGCAATCCACCCATATTGTAAACATTCTCCTGCCAGTCTATTGCCAATTGCTTAGGGCCAATATTCCCAGCACCACTAGGAACAAATTGCGTACGTTGTCCGGTCATCATGTTAAAATGATAATACATAGAATCATTTCTGGCCCCATCAAAATCATACATCATCCCGTTATTGGTTACACC
>JBKJXQ010000465.1:0-2522 GCA_046716235.1 Chitinophagaceae bacterium | reverse complement strand
GAGCTATAGATGTAAGAAACTCATCCACCCAACGGGCCCATGCTATACAGCGGGATATAATAGAGCAACTGGAGATGGCATTTAAAGTAATAAAAAAAGCACAGACAGAAATGTCTTTCCCCTTATTACAGGAAATAGAATTTAAGATTGATAAATTTATCATTGCGGCTTCAGATGTGTTGCAATCGGAGGAAGAGCTGAGTATCCAGGATTTTATGCAGGGGCAGGTAATGTCTGTATTTAAACATTTACATACTACAGAGCCAGCTCTCAAGAATGAAATAGAAGAATATTTTGCTATACTGGATCCGCAATTAGGCATGCTGTATCATCACCGCAAAGAATATGAAGAAAGTATTTCCCGCATTAACGAAACACTGGCAAGGTTTGTTGACAAAGAACAGGCTGCAGCACAAAAAATCTATCCGCATTATTTTGAAAGATATATTACCGATGGGCTTGAATTTAATATTCACATGGGGCAATCCATTACCCCCCGCAAAAAATTTGATGAAATCTATTTGAGAAATTTAAAGATGTGGCAACTGACAATGATGGCCAAAGCCACAAAAATGACACATGACCTGGAGAAAGAATTGAGCCACCCGTTGCGAACTACCCAATTGATACTGGCACACAGTCAACCCCTTTCGATTAGCTTCCGTACGGAGGAAAGAAAGTTTGATGTGGATGGTGCCTATAATACCCGTTATGAAATTGTAAAAAAACGGATTGATAAAGTCCATATCAAAGAAACCAATGAGCGGCTTACACAGCCCGGTAAAATTGCCATCGTTTATTCGCAGGCAAAAGATGCTGCTGAATACACAGAGTATATAGAATTTTTACAAAGCAAAAAATTGTTATCTCCCGGTATTGAAAGATATGACCTGGAAGAATTGCAGGGAGTGATAGGATTAAAAGCCCTGCGGGTAGATGTAAACTTTGATGATAAACCAAAAAACGAAGAAGGTGAAGTTGA
This sequence comes from Chitinophagaceae bacterium, assembly GCA_046716235.1. Lineage (GTDB taxonomy): Bacteria > Bacteroidota > Bacteroidia > Chitinophagales > Chitinophagaceae > JJ008. The sequence continues at coordinate 1,540 of JBKJXQ010000465.1, read as the reverse complement.
GTTATCAACTACGACGACGCAGGAATTGCTGGGAAGTGATGGTGTACTCAATAAGAAATAAGAAAGAACTCAGCATTTGTAAAAATTAAAGATACTGTTGAATTATTTGCGATAAAATAGAGTAAAGGCAATCAGATTTTGTATTTAAAATGATACCAGACCTGGTGTCATTAACGAAATTCACAATACAAAAAAGCGAATACTAATCTCATAAAAATCAATGTGCTTTTTTTGGAGAACCCGGCAAGAAGGTTATATGTTTAATTTTTATGTGTCATAATAGAATGCCTACATACAACATTAGGTTTGAAATAGGTTACACAAAAAGGAAACTTATGGACATTAAAAAAACAACCGGTAGAGGAATATCTGACGCAAGACTAAACGACTGCTAAGTCCGGCATAGTAATAACTAATTGGTATACATTGTAAGGAAATTAAAATAACACCGTATGAAACTGGGAAATAAAAAGAAGTTGTCACCTGAACAACAAGAAAAACTACTCAGCACATTAAAAAGCCGTTTTGAGAAAAACATGAATCGGCATAAAGGTCTTGAATGGAGTAAAGTACAAGCTAAGCTGGAAGATAACAGGGAGAATCTTTGGTCGCTCAATGAAATGGAAAGAACCGGCGGTGAACCGGATGTTGTTGGTTATAATAAACAGACCACCGCCACAGCAGGACAGGCGGGTGAATATATTTTTTATGATTGTTCAGCAGAAAGTCCTGAAGGCCGTAGAAGTATTTGTTACGATCGTGAAGGGCTGGAATCAAGGAAAGAACATAAACCGAAAAACAACGCTATTGATATGGCCGCTGCCATGGGCATTGAACTATTAACGGAAGAACAATATCGGGACTTACAGAAACTTGGAAATTTTGATACGAAAACTTCGAGCTGGTTAAAAGCACCTTCTGAGATCAGGAAACTTGGTGGTGCTATCTTTGCTGATCGTCGCTACGGTACCGTCTTCGTGTATCACAATGGTGCACAATCTTACTATGGCGGCAGAGCTTTCCGTGGTTCACTAAAGGTTTGAATATTCTACACACAGCTAAACCTGAATTTGAGAATGAGTTACCTGAAAAACATTTATAATCTTTTGCAACAAAACAATTTCTGAAAAAAATATAAAAATGGATATTAAAATCACCAAAGCAGAAAAATCAAAACTAAAAGATATCGACTTTAATAATATTCCATTTGGAAAATACACCTCCGACCACATGTTTGTAATGGATTATGCTGATGGACACTGGGACAATTTCAGAATTATTCCTTACCAGGGCATTGTACTTGACCCTCAATCCAAAGCCTTACAATATTGCCAATGTATTTTTGAAGGGATGAAGGCAACGATAGATGCAGATGGAATTCCAAAATTATTACGGCCCGATTTAAATATTGAACGTTTTAATCTTTCCGCAGAACGTATGTGTATGCCTTCCGTACCACCTGAAATTTTCTTAACTGCTTTGAAAGCGATTATCACTCTGGAGATAAACTGGATTCCCAAAGCAGAAGGAAGTGCATTAT
>JBKJXQ010000464.1:0-3343 GCA_046716235.1 Chitinophagaceae bacterium | reverse complement strand
ACCTTGCCTATGGAGATAGAGGCGCAGGTTCGGACATTCCAGGTGGAGCTACATTGATATTTGAAGTGGAGCTATTGGAAATAATAAAGTAAAAATTAATTATATGCCCGCTACAGCAATCGATCCCCGTTACCCGATTGGTAAATATGAGCCACAGCCATTTTCAATAGAACAAAAAATTGAATGGCTGGCTGATATTAAATTTTTACCGGCTCAATTGGAAAATGCTGTTCTCAATCTTGATGAAGCACAGCTAAAAACGCCATACCGGGAAGGAGGGTGGACTGTTCATCAATTGGTACACCATGTTGCAGACAGCCACATGAATGCATATTGCAGGTTTAAGTTGGGGCTTACCGAAAATAATCCTGCTATTAAACCGTATGATGAAAAATTATGGGCGGAGATGAATGATGTACATAAGTTGCCCATCAATATTTCACTTACTTTATTACATGCACTGCATACCCGGTGGTATGAGGCAATCAAACATGTTTCGGATAATGACTGGAATAACAGGACAGTTTTTCATCCGGAACAAAAGAAAACGATGCGGTTATGGTTTTTACTTGGTATGTATGCCTGGCACGGTAATCATCATGTGGCACATATTAACTTACTAAGAAAAGATAAAGGCTGGTAATCGTAGGTATAATTCATTTTTTTTTAAAGGGGTCAGGAATAGATGGTAAATGAACATTAGTTCTATGAAATGGAAAGTTCTTTCTTCAGAATATATTTTTAATGACCTGTGGTTTAAAGTTCGTAAAGACATATGCGAAACTCCCGGTGGAAAAATTGTAGATCCTTATTATGTTTATGAATTTCCAACCTGGGTTGCTGCTTTGCCTGTTACTGAAGATGGAAAAGTTGTAATGGTCCGCCAGTACCGGCATGCTTTGGGAGAAACCTGTATAGAACTTCCGGGTGGCTGTGTTGATGATACGGATAAAGGCTACGAAGAAGCCATTACCAGAGAATTATTGGAGGAAACAGGCTATTCGTTTTCTTCTTTTATAAATTTGGGTAAAATTTCTGCCAATCCCTCTACAAATACAAATTTGCTTCACATGTTTCTGGCCACAGGAGGTAAGAAAGTGGGGGCACAACAGCTTGATCCAAATGAAGAAATTGAAATTATATTGATGGGCATTGATGAGTTAAAACAATTACTTAGGGAAAATAAAATTGTTCAGTCAATGCATGTTACTTGTATAATGTATGCCCTTGAAAAAATGGGAGAATTACATTTATAGTATATCAAACTTCTCTTTAGCGAATAAGGGCATTAACTTCTCCTACCAGGAAAACACTACCACATACCACAATCATATCATCAGGATGGGCATGTTGAAGCGCTACCAATAATGCTTCATTTACTTCAGGGAATGAATATCCTCTCAGCCCCACCTCTTTTGCTTTCTCCATTAATTCATCTTCTGGAAGTGCCCTTGGTATTTGTGCTTTTGTAAAATAATACTCCGCATTTGCCGGAAGTGATGCCAGTACTTTTTCTACTTCCTTATCTTTTACCATACCAATTATAATATGCAATTTTTTGTGTGTTGTTAATTCTATCTGCTGTACCAGTTGCCGGATGCCATCAATATTATGTGCTACATCCAATACAACGAATGGATGGTGATGAATAATCTCCCATCTTCCATGCAGGCCGGTTATTTTTTTAGTTTGCTTAAGCCCTTTATGGATAATGCCATCGTCAATCTTCCAACCTCGTTGTTGTAATTGAGAACAGGCTTCCAGTACGGTCAACAAGTTTTTAATTTGATAAATTCCGGGAAGATCAAGTTGAAATATTTTATGATCCGTATGATGTTCTTCTGCTACTTCAACAACAAGTTCATTTTTACTCCAATTCCAGCCCGCTACTTGTCTTTTTTCTGATGCAATAAAAAGTGGGGCATTCTTTTCTTCAGCTATTTGTTCAAATATTGGTTTCGTTATGGGTAATACTTCGCCAATTACAACAGTAATATCCTGTTTTATAATTCCTGCTTTTTCAATAGCAATTTTTTCCAGGCTATCGCCGAGCAGGTTCATGTGATCCCAACCAATATTGGTAATTATGCACAACTCTGGATTGATAATGTTTGTACTATCCAGTCTTCCACCAAGCCCGGTTTCAATGATAGCTATATCAATTTGTTCCTGCGCAAAATATTCGAAGGCCATTGCGACAGTAATTTCAAAAAAACTTGGATTGATTTCTTCAACTAATGATTTAATTCTTTTGGTGAAAGCAATAACAAATTCTTCTGTAACCATTTCACCATTTATTTTTACTCTTTCCCGGAAATCTTTTAAATGAGGAGAAGTATAAAGGCCGGTTTTGTAACCGGCGGTTTGCAAAACAGATGCCAGCATGTGGCTGACAGAACCTTTTCCATTTGTACCGGCAATATGAATAGCTCTAAATTTTGCCTGTGGGTTGCCGAGTGATTCACAAAGTTTAATGGTATTAGTAAGGTCTGCTTTATAAGCTGCAACACCAATACGACTAAACATGGGAAGCCTGGAAAACAGGTAGTCAATAGTTTGCTGATAATTCATCGGGGCAAATGTAGGGAAGGCTGCTATAATAATTAGAAAAGCCATTCTTCTTTCGAAAAATGGCCTGTACTAATTTTTATTTTAGTTTAATTAACCGTAAAGTTAAATCTAACGGTAACCATTGATTCATGGTCTGATTTATCGAACCTTATATTTTGCAGGTAACGAATTATTGCTTCTTTGTAAGCATTGCTGCTGTTTGAAGAACCTTTTGCAATATTTATAAATTTGCCCACACCTTCTGGCGATACATTTACATTAGCATAAATAGTAGCCTTATCTAAATCGCCTTCAAAAGAATAGCTGCGAACTATTTTTCTATCGCCATTTGTTACTTTCGGGCCATTGCCCACACCATTGCCAGCACCATTACCTCCTCCATTACCGGTTCCATTTCCTCCACCGGTACCACTACCATTACCAACACCACTTCCTGTTCCTTTACCACCGCTTCTATCATAATCATCAGCTGCCCCACCACCTTTTCCTGCACCAGTTGTTGTTTTACCAAGAACGGCTTTTGGTCTTGGCGGAGCCGGAGTTTCCACAATTGGCTTAGGTGTTGTTTTAGCTATGGAAGTATTGGTAATTGTTTTAGCGGTAGGTTTAACTACTGTGGGTTTAGTTACAGCAGGACTTTCTTTATCATTATTCTCCTCAATATCTTTTGAGTCATCTTTTTCGCCGGGTGTAGGAGGTGCCGCCTGAGCGATACCTGCAGCTCCAATTGCCTGAACAGGATTTCCGCCTCCACCGCCGCCGTCAGCAGGAA
>JBKJXQ010000463.1:0-2555 GCA_046716235.1 Chitinophagaceae bacterium | reverse complement strand
AAAAAGAAGGCTTAAATGATTTACAAAATCATTTTCCAAACGCTTCATTCAAACAAAGGGTCGACCTGATGCAGCAAAATGCTTTATTTATTTTTTCGCATGACTGGCGCAAACTTCATCAAATCAAATTGCATTTGAAAGGAACTGACTTTCAACTGAAAGTCTGGGAAACATTATTGAAAATTCCATTGGGAAAATTATCTACCTACGGGAGCATTGCTAAAACAATGAACAACTCCACTGCAGCAAGGGCAGTAGGAACGGCGATTGGCAGCAATCCTGTTGCTTTTTTAATTCCCTGCCATCGTGTTATTCAATCAACTGGAAACTTTGGTGGATATATGTGGGGAGCGACAAGGAAAACTGCCATTATAGGATGGGAAGCTGGAAAAATAAATGCAGGCAACTAAAATGATTCATCATAAAAAAATAATCGACATTGCTTTAAGAAAACTTAAGGATGGACAAAATTTTGAGGGGAGGAAACATTCAACAAAAAATCTACGAAATCTTGCGATGCCAATCAGGTAAAAAATAAAAAAACAGAACCGGGTATTTTTTGGTACATAACAAGAAGCTATTTTTGGAGCTGCCGTCCCTGCGGAAATTGTATGAGAATGAATACAGACGGTGGAAAAGGAATTAAATTCAGCATAAAGATTTACTGCTACAGCTTTCTCCCTCTTATTTTCCCATACTACCTATAATTTTCAACAAACAAATATTCTTTTTTCTGCTGCCAGTTTTAATTTTCCTATTGGCGTTACAAATAATTCCAATCCTTTAGTCTTAAACAACTCTCTCACTTCTTCAACACTATCCTCTCTTACACTAATCAATAATCCACCATTTGTTTGAGGGTCGGGTAATAGTGTGAATGCTTCCATCACATTTACTCCTTTTTCAAATTTTACTTTATCGCTATATGCATTCCAATTCCTGGTAGTGGCATCAGGAAAAATGCGTTGGGCTATATAATCCTTCACTCCTGCTGCCACGGGTAGTTTGTCGTAATAAATTTCGGCCGATAATCCACTGCCTTCTGTCATTTCAATTAAATGACCAAGCAAACCAAAACCGGTTACATCTGTCATTGCTGTCACTCCTTTTATTTTACCTAATTCTTCCCCGATTTTATTCAATGTTGCCATTTGTTCAATCATCAGCGGCAGGTGCTCCTCTTTCAATAAGCCTCTTTTTTGTGCGGTAGATAAAATGCCAACTCCCAAAGGTTTCGTAAGAAATAAATAATCCCCTTCCTGTGCAGTATTATTTTTCTTTAGATTTTCTATGGGTACAATTCCTGTTACGGCTAATCCAAATATCGGTTCCTGCGAATCAATACTATGTCCGCCTGCTAATGGAATGCCCGCTTCCGCACAAATACTTCTACCGCCTTCAATAACTTTTTGTGCTAATTCAACCGGCAATTTTTCTACAGGCCAGCCCAGAATAGCAATGGCCATTAATGGTTTTCCACCCATTGCATACACATCACTGATGGAATTGGCCGCAGCTATTCTTCCAAAATCAATGGCATCATCTACAATCGGCATAAAAAAATCAGTGGTAGAAATCAGTGCCATGCCATTTCCAATATCATATACGGCGGCATCATCTTTACTGTGATTACCCACCAGCAATTTATTATTATCCGGTAAAGCAATACTGCTTTTTAATATTTCATCTAACACTTTCGGGGCAATCTTGCAGCCGCATCCGGCACCATGAGAATATTGAGTGAGTTTAATTATGTCAGGAGTCATTAGTCGGAAAGATTGAGTTGCCAAAGTTAATCTTTCAGTTGTTCAAAAATTCTGTCCACAGCAGGTTTACGAATGCTTAAATGATTGGCAGTACCCATTTCATCTTTTTTGATAACAAGGCCCTTATATTTTCTTTCGGTTACGGTGCTATAAAAGCTGCGGGTAGAATACAACACTTTGTTTAAAAACTCGAGACCGCCAACATAGATGGTTACATTAGCATTTATTTGTTTACTCTTTTTAAAATAATCTTCTTCAATTTTATCCAGCTCATAATAATTAGCCCAGCAAGACGGGCTGATGGCAAAATGTTTATCAAACAATTTGTCATCTTTAAATAGAGTGTATAAACAAAACAAACCACCGAAGGAATGACCAATAAAAGATCTGTCCTTTTTATTGTTCATTTTTCTTTCTATCGTTGGTATTAATTCATTTTTTAGAAAAAAATAAAACTTATCTGCTTTACCAAAATTCGTTTCGACATTCCTGGTAATATCAGCAGGAATAAAATCACGGGGGCGTTTTGCACTATATTCTCCGATATGCCCAATCGCAATAACAACACAGTTGGCAGGAATAACGGCCGCCCATGATTTGCTTTTGCCCAATACATAATCACCAATACCGATGCCGCCATCTGTCATATACACATGATGATATTTTTTGGCTGTGCTAAATCCCGCAGGTTGGTAGGTTGTTATAACATATTTGTCTTTTACAGTAGTAGAATAGACAGTATCAACCTGAATAGTTTGTGCCAATGAAAAAAGAGGAAGAGCTAAAGGG
>JBKJXQ010000462.1:0-4669 GCA_046716235.1 Chitinophagaceae bacterium | reverse complement strand
CTGTAATCCTAAAAAATACCACGAATGGGGGATGTCATGAATTCGGAAATGTCATAAACAGCACTTACATTTGGTTTAGAATTATAAATGCAATTAACTGCATTTCAACATAGCTACTAATCAGAGCCTTAATCAAAAAGTCCCGATGTTTCTACACCGGGGCTTTGTTTTTTCCTTAAAAAATTATTTCTTTAAATTTTTATAAAAGTGTAACGGTCATTATTACCTAAGTTCCACTTTCAGGGACAGAGGGCGGCAGTTTTTACAAATCCCTTCTACAACTACTTCTATATGCTCTGCCATATAATCCTTTGGCAATTTTATTTCGGGTGTTACCACATCATCCAGGCAATAAGTATTGCTACAGTTACTGCATACAAAATGTATATGATGGTCGTGATGATGTCCTTCGGAACATTCATCTTTACATAAAGCATATCGAATTGCATTATCAGCCGTAGGAATAGTATGAATCATTCCTTTATCAACAAATTTTTGCAGGGTTCGGTATATAGTAACACGATCAAATTTTTCACCAGCTTTTTTTTCAATGTCGCCATGTGCCAGTGCTCCTGTCTGCTCAAGAAAGAGCTGCAAAATTTTTTTCCGGCTTTCGGTAACACTCAATCCATTCTGTTGCAGTAATGTATCTACTTTATTATCTATTGATAGTGATTGTTTCATATCTGGTTATACAGCTGATTATAGAATATTAACTTGCTGAAATTTTACTTAGTTATTCTTTAATAATTTTTTAATATCCGTTATCAAATCATTTACTTCGCTTTCTTTGAGGCCATCATAAATTTTTCTTACATCTCCATTTTGGTCTACCAGGGCCCATAGTTGAGAATGCATAAAATCATCTTCCATACTTATTAAATTATCAGCAGGATCGTCAATGGTATAACTAACCCTGGCCATATTATACAAACTATCTTTTCTCCCGGTAAGAAAAATCCATCGCTTTGTATCTATCCCCAATGAATCGGTATACTTTTTTATTTGGGCTACCGAATCTCTGTCAGGGTCGCAGGTATGTGATAGAATAAGAAAACCAGGCTCATTTTTAAAAGCCTCATACACCAGCTTCATATTGTTATTCATTTTGGGACAAATACCCTTGCAGCTAGTAAAAAAATAATCTGCAACAAACACTTTGCCCGCCACATCTTTATCTGTAAAAGATTTGCCATCCTGCGTAGTAAATGAAAAAGGACGAATAAAACTAATAGGAGAAACACCTTTTTTGGCATACCCGGGAATAATCAGTGTAAGAACAAAGTAGAAAATCAGCGCTAACGCTACAAAAAAACCGATATAAAATATTTTTTTTTTCGACATAGAATATAATTGCGGTGCAAAGGTATGATGCAAGCTTGGTTTTATGTATGCAGCAGGCAGCAATAAAAGTATCGGAGTTATTTTTTGCAACAACGTTGCTTTTTTATTATCTTTACTCCTCTTTATGAAATCAAAAATAAATTGGGATGCTTTTGGAGTCGGAACCTCGCTGGCCTGTGCCATTCATTGTGCTTTGTTGCCCTTGTTCTTTAGCAGCCTTCCTCTTTTTGGAAGTAACATTATTCATAATGACTGGTTTGAAATGGGAATGATTTTATTAGCTCTTTTCATTGGATCATATTCTTTATATCATGGGTATAAAAAACACCATCATAGCTTATTGCCGCTGGTTCTTTTTTTTACCGGGTTTACATTCCTCGTATTAAAACAGTTTTTTGTACACCAGCAAACATGGTTATTGATTCCCGCAGTTACATTTATAGTGCTGGCACACATTAAGAATTACAAATCATGCCGGGTGCATAATCATGCCCATTCGGACGATTGTGATCATTAATTTCTATGCGAATGGCTTTGTAATTTTTGAGCTACCTTGTATAAAAGTTGGGCTATGAGAAAAATTTTCTTCATTATTTTTCTTTTGATTACCGGTTCATTATCTGCTCAATCAAAAAATGAAACAGCTATACTAAAAATACTGGCAGAACAAACGGCTGCGTGGAACAGGGGAGACATTAAAAAGTTTATGACCGGCTATTGGGAAGATGATTCGCTGATGTTTATTGGCAAAAGCGGGGTTACTTATGGCTGGACCAATACACTGAATAATTATAAAAAGAGCTATCCCGATACTACTGCTATGGGAAAACTATCTTTCAATATTATTTCTGTAAAACGCCTTTCTAAAAAATATTATCATGTTGTGGGAAAATGGTTTCTTAAAAGAAGTATTGGTGATCTGAGCGGTCACTACACATTACTTTTTCAAAAAGTAAATGGTAATTGGGTTATCATTGCCGATCATAGTAGCTAAGAGTTTAAAAAAAATAAAAATATATGGCACTTATCATTCTTGGCATCGTCATTTTAATAGCAGGATTTGCGTTACAGGGTACCGAACAGTTTGGCCGCTTTGCAAAAGCAATCCGGGGTGTAGCAATCGCAGTAATGATTATCGGTGTACTGGTGAAGTCAGTTGTGCAGATTGGTGCCGGCCAAATAGGTGTAAAATCCCTGTTTGGTAAAGTGCAGAATGACGTATTACAAAGCGGCCTTCATTTTGTAAATCCATTAGTGGAAGTAAAAATGCTGGATATAAAAACACAGAACTATACCATGAGTGGTGTGCATGATGAAGGGAATCAAACCGGGGATGATGCGATCCGGGTATTAACATCTGATGGCCTGGAAGTTACTATTGATCTTACGGTATTATATAAATTAATTCCCTCTGAAGCTCCCAGGCTGATAAGGGAAACGGGAGAAGATTATACAGATAAAATTGTACGACCACTTACAAGAACCAAGATTCGTGACAACTCCGTTTACTATGAAGCTATTTCTTTATACTCCAATAAAAGGGATGAATTTCAACAACGCATTTTTAAAAGCATTGAAGATGATTTTAATAAAAGAGGATTGGTACTGGAGCAATTGCTAGTAAGAAACATCACCTTACCTGCATCTGTGCGGGCAACTATTGAACAAAAAATCAATGCAGAACAAGATGCACAGAAAATGCAGTTTGTTTTACTAAAAGAAAAACAGGAAGCCGAACGTAAAAGAGTAGAAGCGCAGGGTATTGCCGATTATCAGCGTATTATTAATATCGGGTTGACAGATCAGCAATTACAGTATGAACAAATTAAAGCTTACCTGGAGCTGGCAAAATCACCCAACTCAAAAGTGATAATAATGGGAAAAGGAAATGCACCCATCATTCTTGACAGTAAGAACTAATTAACTTCTGTTTGATAATTCCTTCCTTTGCGGGATTGTAATCTGCTAAAAACAAAACAGGAGGCCATTAAGCCAACCGAAGAAAATAGAATATCATTATAGTCAAACGTACGACCAAAAAAAGGAATAAGCTGCAGGTACTCGTTTACAACCAGCATTCCAAAGCCTAATAAACATACTATACGCAGATCAAAGAGATTTTCAATCCTGAAAATCCGGGCCATTAAAAAATTTTTCCCACTAAAAAACCAATAGGTGGCAAATGGGATTAGAAAAGAACCCAACAGGTTAGGCGCAATGTTTAGAAAAAAAAGGGTAGAACCATCAAATATCTGCAAGGGTCTGATAAAATATTTAATCGACCATATCATTAAGGCACCCGTAATAACGAACCATTTACTGATTTGCTTTAATTCCATTCACAATTTATTAATGGATTTCAAAATACCCCCTTTTGTTCAAGATACCATACCGCCCGCCAGGTATTTTTAAAACAAAGAATAAATAGTTACTGGCTCTTCCAGATTTTGAATAAATACCGGAGCAGCAAAAAAAGACTAATCGCCATAACTGAATAAAAAAGGATGGTATATATAAGTGGCCCGCCGTTGATGTGGCCCAATTGAAAATAAATACCTGCAGTAGCGCAAGCTATCATCCACAGCAATACAAGACTGAGAGAGTTTAATACCCGTACAAGAAATTTTTTTACATCCGGATCCCAGCCAGATTCCATACTGTTTTTTTACCAAAACAAGTTAGTGTATTTAAAACTTCAGTAAAGAAGAGTTATTGAATAAGTATATTTTCAAAATCAAGTGAATCACCATTGAATACATTGAAATCAACTTTAGAGACTATTCCATTTACCCGCCCCTTATCACTATGCTGCCAAAAAATCCACCCCCGGTTGATACGTGGTTGCTTTAATTGATAATAATGCGCCACCCAAAGAGGATATTCATCAAACTCACGGCCCAGGTTCTGCTTATAAAAATCTACATTGGTATAGATGATAGGTTTAACTCCATAATAATTTTCAATTATTACCAACCATGTCTTTACTTCTTTTTTCAACTGTGGGGGAGGTACGCCGTTCAAATGTTCAATATCAAGCACAGGCGGCAGATCGCCGGTTTCTAACTTTACTTTGTCAATAAAATTTTCTGCCTGCAACCTTCCATCTTTTGAAGCTATAAAGAAATGGTATGCTCCACGCAATATTCCGGCATCTTTTGATTTTTTCCAGTTTCTTTTAAATTGCGGGTCGGTATTACCGGTGCCTTCAGTAGCTTTTATAAAAGTAAAGCCTAATTGAATGGCTTTTATCTTCATTGCTTTTACTTCCTTCCAGGCAATCAAAGACTGATATTTGGATACATCAATTCCATGGATAGAATAGTCT
>JBKJXQ010000461.1:0-5254 GCA_046716235.1 Chitinophagaceae bacterium | reverse complement strand
TATAAGGCATTACCATGGCCATAACAGTATTGGTATCTACACCAAATTTTTTTAAAGAATCATTGCTTTTTAGGAAACGGATCATCATAATTGAATCACATTCCAGATCAAATTTTTTCCCCATTTTTCCGGCAAACATTTCTTTTGTTCTTTCTTTAATGATTACCATTTTTACCGGGAACTGCTTTCCATTTTTTAGCATTTTTGTCAAATTGTAAAGACTCATGCCATTATTAATTTCATATCGTCCGGGTTTTACGGAATTGTACTTTAGCCAGCCAGCCACTTTATTAAACCAGCCGCCGCTTCCGATTATTTTTTGTTTTAGGAGATTCACTTTTACATTTTCTATGCTTTCACCTGTTCTGATATAGAAATATTTTCCATCAGGTGTGGAGACTGCAGGACCAAAAATTTTCCATACAATAAAACCAGCCACCAAAAATGCAGTTATAAAAATACCGAGGATACCTTTTTTTTTCATAGAGAAAACAATTTAAATAAAAAACCCCGATTCGCCTAAGACGAACGGGGTATATAGGTTTTAAAGCTCTTTTACTTTGGTGTAGTTGGAGGAGGGGTTGTTGGTAATGTCATGGTACCGGGTTGGTTGGCAGGTTTATTACCGGCTGGTACAGGTGCGGTGGTTGCATCTTTAACCCTGTCTCCGCCTGAACTGTTAGTTTTAGATATAAAAAGCACAGAAAGAAGGCATAGAACGGCGATTACTCCGGCAAATAACCAGGTGCCTTTTTCCAGCACATCAGTGGTTTGCTTTACACCCATAAATTGGTTGCTGAAACCAGCCACATTTCCAGCTAGGCCACCGCCTTTGGGGTTTTGAACCAGCACTATAAAGCCAAGGACTACAGAAGCCAGTACAATCAGTATTATAAATAAAATCGTCATATCAATTTTTTTTCTTTAAACCTTCAATTTTCGCTGCAAAATAAGTGCTTTTAGGGGGATCAAGCAAACTTAATTTGTTATAGATTTCAATTGCCTTTGTGATATTCCCTTGTTTTTCCCACACTTCTGCCATCGCCTCAGTTATCACTTCCCTGTTTTGAATAGAATGTTCGGCCAGCTGATCTACTTTTTGTTCTGCAGCAGGCTGTGCATTTTTTGCTAATTCTGATAGAGGCAACCGCTTCATTATTTTTATCCAATCAGTAAAGCTTTTGAGTTGCCGGCCAAATTTGTCTTCAGGCTTATCTTCTTCCTTAAATTTTATTCCCTGCGATGCGAAGTAATCAACAGTATGATAAGGCTCAAAAGTTAATTCAGCCTTAGCCGGATCAAATGGCTCTATTTTAATTGCAGGAATGGTTAGTATCGGTTCTTCAATTATTTGTTCCGTAATTACAGTTGTCTCAGCTTCGGGATCCGGAAGAAATTGTTCCGTCTCAATATGTTCCTCTTTGTTTAAATAATTAGTTGGTACTTGTTCTTTAGTATCATCGTTGGGTAAAGCTGATATATTTATTTCTTCTGCGGGTAAAGGTGTTGCGTTGTCATCTTCTTTTCCCGGCATTATAATCTTTGCCTGGCCGGTTTCATCCAGTAGATTTTCTACCCAAAGCGGGTTATGGAAAAATAGAAATGTTTTTTGAAGTTGCTCATTATATTGTTCAGCATTTTCAGCTTTCATTTTTTTGGCGAGTAATAATTGTGCTGCGCCAAAATAAGGATGTTTGTCAGCATATTGCTGTAGTTCCTGTATGCTGCATTGCTCAATGGAATCTTTTTGCAAAAGTGATTTTACCAGCTTATTGATCTGAACATTCATACATACAAGTTAAGTGGAATATTGCTGCTAAAATAGTTTTGATTTAGCGGTTGGCAACATTTACCAATTGGAAAAAAGTTTATTAAAAATTTCATCTGTAAGGGTTCTTACCAATTCATCACTTAGTGAGGCTTCGGCCTGCTGAAAAGATTGGGTACCCTTAAATTCAAAACTCCGGGAAACATCGTATTCTTTTTTAGCATCAATTGTGCGATTATTTTCTTCTGCTTTACGATCATTTAAAATAATATGTACAGATACCGTTAGCCTGTTAGTAGCCACCTGCTGCCCGGAAATGGCAGAAGTACTGAATGTATAATTGGTAATGTATCCGGTAATATCCCAATCTGCATTATCGCTGTTGGTTTGAGAAAGCCTTGTCTGACTGATAACTTTCTGACGAAGTTTATCAGTGAGGCGGGGACTTAATTGGGGGTTAATATATTGCGCCCTGTTCTCAATAAAATTTACTTTTACCGTTTTAACTTCGGGTGGAAGGGTACCTACTTCATTAAATTTATAAATTTTACAACTGGCAAATAAAGACGCCAACAATATGATACAAGCTGTAAGGAGAAGCCCGGTCATGGTGAACAAACTTTTCTTCCTTTCACTTTTCATCTTATAAATTATTATTCTTTTATTCTTCAATATCATACTCCTTTAATTTTCTATATAATGTTCTTTCGCTTATACCAAGATCCAGCGACGCATCTTTTCTTTTGCTCCGGTGTTTTTTTAATGCTTTTATAATAAGTTCTTTTTCTTTATCCATAATATTCAGGCTTTCTTCTACTTCCACATGATCATGAATATCGTTATTCATAATAACAGGTTGTGAGGAAGAAGGGTTTGATTTTTGAACAAGCATTGGCTGCATTATCTCGTTATTATTTTTCATCCGATAGTTATCTGATTCTTTCAACTCATTAATAAAAGCCTGGTTCTGTGTAATTGTAGTAGGATTTTGTAATACATCAAGAAACATTCTTTTTAATTCAGTTACATCTTTTTTCATATCAAAGAAAAGCTTGTAAAGAATTTCTCTTTCATTCGCAAATTCTGAACTTTTTTCATTGGCAGATGCCAGTACTGGTAACCTGTTACCGGAATAGGGCTGTAAGAATTTACTTAATCCGCCGGCAGTAATATTTTTATCACTGCTCAACACCGAAATCTGTTCTGCAATATTCTTCAATTCCCTAACATTACCCGGCCAGGGATAATTTATTAACAGTTGTTTTGCTTCGTCATTCAGTTGTACCGGGGAGGTTTTATATTTATTGGCAAAATCTGCTGCAAATTTTCTGAATAATATGTGAATGTCTTCCGGCCTGTCATGCAAGGCCGGCACTCTTATAGGAACGGTGCTAAGGCGATAGTACAAATCTTCACGGAATCTGCCAGCCTGTACTAATTGCAATAAATCTTTATTTGTGGCTGCTATTACCCGTACATCTGTTTTCTGCGTTTTGGATGAACCAACACGGATATATTCTCCGGCCTCTAATACACGGAGTAATCTTGCTTGTGTGCCCAATGGTAATTCGCCAATCTCATCTAAAAAAATAGTACCACTATTTACGGTTTCAAAATATCCTTTTCTTGCATCAGCCGCTCCGGTGAAAGAACCTTTCTCATGACCGAATAATTCAGAATCTATCGTTCCTTCGGGAATAGCACCACAGTTAACCGCAATAAATGGATTATGTTTTCTTGCACTCAGCGAATGAATAATGTTGGAGAAAACTTCTTTACCCACGCCACTTTCACCATGAATTAAAACAGTGAGATCTGTATTAGATACCTGCCATGCCACCTGCAATGCATAATTTAAAGCTGGCGAGTTACCGATAATGCCAAAGCGATTTTTTATTGATTGAATTTCCATTGGTAGTTTATAATCTATGGTCGACAGTCCACGGCCGGCCATATTTTAGTTATTTACTGTGGTCTGTCGTCTGTGGACTGTTGACGATAGCACCTAATATAGTTCCCTGAGTACAGTCATTTGCCTGCACCATTACATAATCACCTTTGTTTAAATGGTAATTTTCTTTGGGAAAAACAAATACTTTTCCATGCGAACTTCTGCCCATCCAGTCTGTATCACTTTTCTTACTGTCACCTTCTATTAAAATTTTAAACGATTTACCCAGATCTCTCAAATTACTTTCCAGCGATAATTTATTTTGCATCTGAACTACTTCATGTAATCTTCTTTTCTTTATTTCCAATGGCACATCGTCCTCGTATCTTTTCTGTGCCAGTGTTCCCGGCCTTTCAGAATAATAATACATATAAGCATAGTCATACTTCGAGTACTGCATAATTTTCAATGTATCCTGGTGGTCTTCTTCTTCTTCTGTACAAAAGCCCGTGATAATATCGGCACTGATGCCGCAGCCTGGTATTATTTCTTTAATCCTGTCTATCTTACCCATATACCATTCCCTGGTGTAAGTACGGTTCATTAGTTGTAATACTCTTGTGGAGCCGCTTTGTACCGGAAGATGAATATAATTGCAGATATTTTCATACTTGACTATAATATGCAACACATCATCCGTTATATCTTTTGGATGTGAGGTAGAAAAGCGTACACGAAGCAGGGGAGAAATGAGGGCAACTTTTTCTAATAACATGGCAAAAGTTATCGGGTTGTCTGTTGCCTGTTGACTGTTGACCGAAGAATCTGTAAAATAATAGCTATCTACATTCTGGCCGAGTACCGGTACTTCCCGATATCCCTTTTCAAATAAATCTTTACATTCTGAAATAATACTTTCGGCACTGCGGCTTCTTTCCCTTCCCCTGGTAAAAGGCACCACACAAAAAGAACACATATTGTTGCAGCCACGCATTATACTTACGAAAGCACTTACACCATTACTGTTTAATCTTATTGGTGAAATGTCAGCATATGTTTCCTCACGGCTTAATAAAACATTTACAGCTTTTTGCCCGCCTTGCGCTTCGGTTACTAATGCGGGTAATGAACGGTAAGCATCCGGGCCAACAACGATGTCTACTAATTTTTCTTCTTCCAGCAATTTTGATTTCAACCGTTCTGCCATACAACCGAGCAAGCCGACCAGCATTCCTTTTTTCTTTTTCTTCAATAGCCTGAATTCGGTTAAGCGTTTACGAACGGTTAGTTCTGCCTTTTCCCGGATGGAGCAGGTATTGATAAATATAAGGTCAGCCTCCTCCACATTTTTTGTAGCCCCAAAACCTTCTTTATTTAATATGGAAGCCACTACTTCGCTGTCGGCAAAGTTCATTGCACAGCCATAACTCTCGATATAAAATCGCTTTTGGTATTGATCAGGTACACTAACAAAGGGAGTAAAAGACTCACCTTGCCGTGTTTCATTATGAGCCTTATCTGTCACCAAGTCAAGCATAAAAAGTTCAATTGGACTGCAAATATACTGCTAAGCCCTGAAATGGTGACAGGATGGC
>JBKJXQ010000460.1:0-3152 GCA_046716235.1 Chitinophagaceae bacterium | reverse complement strand
ACTATTCATTATGTAGATGATGTGTATGACCATGGCAAAGTAATCTTCCAGGCCAGCTGTCCTGTATTGGAAAATGATACACCAGCTACATTAGCTAAACGGATTCAAGGGCTGGAGCATGAGCATTATCCTGTAATAATAGAACAGGTATTGAGGAATTGATCAATTAAAAAATCAATGGTGGAGGTGATATTGTACAAGCATTGGATGTTTTTTGCGGTATTCTTTCAGGCTTACAGGCTGTTGATTGCTGACTTTACAGTTCCTTTTGCATATTCTTTTGTTACTTGCTTCTAATTTAAAAGTTTGCAACGGATATATTTTTACATAACAGCCTTTATTGTTTTCTTTTTATTTGCCACCGGCTTCTCTGCCTCTGCGCAACTTTATAAGATAAGAGGTGTGGTGTACGACAGTTCCAGAAATTACCCGCTGGAGTCAGTAAGTGTGCTTTCTACATCAGGCAATGGTACCATCACCAACAGAGATGGTATATATGAAATTGAAGTATCCGAAAAAGATTCCATCTGGTTTAGTTACCTGAACAAACCCACCATGAAATTCCCGGTATTAAAAATAAACAACCCCATAGGTTTTGATATTTCATTGCATGTAAGTGTGCCGGTGCTCCGGGAAGTAAAAATAAAACTTAAGAACTATAAATTTGATTCGTTGCAAAACCGGCTTGACTATGCCAAAATTTTTAATTACGAAAAACCCAAATTAAAAGTAGTAACCCCGCAATATGGGGCCGCTGTGGGATTTGACCTCGATGAAATCATCAACATGTTCCGTTTTAAACGAAACCGCAGCATGGCTTCCTTTCAAAAAAGATTATTCCAGGATGAGCAGGATAAGTTTGTGGAGTATAGATTTAGTAAAGCACTGGTGCGCCGCCTTACCCAACTGAATGGTAATGAGCTGGACAGCTTCATGCGGGTATTCCGGCCTTCTTTTATGTTTACAAAATTTGCCGGAGATTATGATTTTTATCAGTACATCAAAGATTCATATACCCGTTTCAAAAATGGGTTAAACCCCTTACCCTTTTTTAAAGAAGAGGAGGAAGAATAATATTTCAGTATTAACTTTCCGGTTAGTAAGCAAAAAATCACAGCAATCTTTTTAAAATGGAACAAACTACACTCGGCATCGGCACCCGGCTACAGCATACCCACTACGGTCCCGGCGTTATCGTTGGTATTAAGTACGCCACTTATTTAATCTCGTTTATAAATCACGGCATAAAAGAGATTGACAAAACAGATGATAAACTGGATGAAATAATTCCTGAAAATATTACAGAAGAAATAGAAACGCATAGTGAAACAGAAAAATCATTATTAAAAATTCTACGGCTATGGGGTGGCCTTACTGAAAATGTGCCATTGGGTGATAAATGGATAAAAGGGATGATGCTGCTGCAACCGGCTGATAAGAGCATGAAGCCAAAAGAAATTCCGATTGATGATTTTTTTCATAAAATAGTAATGCTGCGTGACAGGCTGCGGGTGCTGGAACAAAATATCAACAGTAATAAAAAACTAAACGATGAAGACAAAGTGAACATACAGCAATATATTACCCGCTGCTATGGCTCTCTTACCACCTTTAATGTATTATTTAAAAATAAGGAGCAGTGGTTTGTAGGGGATAAAGGAAGTAAAGAAGAATAGAATGAAAATACCATTTATTGCAGTCCATCGTTGCATACGATTGACAACCTTTCAACTTTTTTATTTAATCATCCTTTTTTTTATTTGACATTCTAAAGACAACCGGGGGACACCCAGCAAGGAAGGAAGAATTATCCCTTCCAAAAAATAATTATAATCGGTATCAACGGAATCAACAAGAGTAAAACTACATATATAATATCCCAGTCATAACTAACATGTTCTGGTATTACTTTTCTTTTTGATAAAAGCTTTTTTACCCTAGGCCTGTTATACCAGAAAAAAACACATAGACCAATAATTAAAACTAATACTGTACGGAGAATTTTATCATGGGGTAAAGAATTCTCCAATATTGTTCTATAAAAATCTGGAGCTATTTTTTTTATTGCAGCATAGAAAAAAAGAACATGAATCAATAAAGCTAGTGCTACAATTGCACAGGCATTAATCTTAGCCAACCTGGGTCCGTCCTTCAAGTTATACTTATATAAAGTATAAAAAATAAAATTATACATAGTTAAAAATTAACCTGTCATTCTCTCCCCCGCCGAGTTTCCAACTTTAACGCTTCACAGCCGATGTCTCACCGCCAAGCTTTGTGTGTAGAGTGGACCCGGCGTTCTTATCTAATGGAACAGTCAAATTAATATAAGCCAATTCACAATAATTCAAAACAGGATATGCTGCATGCTCTCCTGCAATGTAAAATCTTGCTGAGCTATGCTCATAATCAATTGGTGCAATTGAAAGATTCCATTTTCCCTTGCAGGGATTAGCATGCATATAAGTCAACTTCTGCTCCATGTAATTATTTGTTCTGCACTCTTTCCAGTCAAATGAATCTTCCCACACTTCGTGTTTTTTATTTCTTTCCAAATCTTTTGCCTCTACTGATAAATGTAATTGATGCAGCAATTTCGTTTCCTGCTGTGTTTGCAAACGTTTTATTATTTCATAGGCTATAAAACGTTTACCGTTTCCAACAATAGTATTAATGCTCTGGCCGGTATTCCTGAATGCGATTAGTACATGTACATGATTTGGCATGATAACAAAACCAGCAACATAGTGACCTTTACTTGTTAAATGGTTAAACCAATTATATACTATATCGTAACTGTTAGTTTGTGCTATTAAAGGCAGCCATTGGTGGCAGGTGAAAGTAATAAAGTAAACACCATCGGGTTCGATTATTTGTCTCTGAACAGGCATTGTACAAATTACTGCTTTTTTCAATCTGCTCCATAGCACGGCGAGTGCCACAGCCCCATCTCACAAGGCCATCTGACACATCGCCTGAGAAGTGGTTATACTCGGCAGGGAAGAAGACTCGGCAGGGAAGAAAATTAGATACATTGGCTGATATGGCAATTATAAAGATTTACCAGACTTTCCTGGATCTTGTTTTAAGATAGCCATAAACTGCATACAGAACTGCAAGGGAAGCGCAAATTACCAAAGCTATTGTAATAC
>JBKJXQ010000459.1:0-2886 GCA_046716235.1 Chitinophagaceae bacterium | reverse complement strand
CCATGTATATCTGTCTTGTCAGGTCTTTAGCATTGATAACTTCCTGTGCAGAAACTACCTGGTTAATGGGGGCAAATGCACCCTGGATATTTTGTCGTAGAATTAATTGCTCTTCCCGCATAGTGGGGTAATCCACCACAACTTTCATGATGAAGCGATCTACCTGTGCTTCCGGTAATGGATAGGTTCCCTCCTGTTCCAATGGATTTTGCGTAGCCAGTACTAAAAAAGGTTCATCCAGTTTATAGGTAGTATCACCAATAGTTACCTGTCTTTCCTGCATAGCTTCGAGTAATGCACTTTGCACTTTGGCCGGGGCACGGTTTATTTCATCAGCTAAAATAAAGTTGGCAAAGATTGGGCCCTTGCGAACTACAAATTCATTTCGTTGCTGGTTATAAATCAAGGTTCCAATTACGTCTGCCGGCAACAAATCAGGTGTAAATTGTATCCGGCTGAATTTAGCATGAATAGCCTGTGCCAAAGATTTTATCGTTAATGTCTTGGCAAGCCCGGGCACACCTTCCAGCAATACATGCCCATTACTCAATAAACCAATTAACAACCGGTCCAGCATATTGCTTTGGCCGATTATTACATGGCCGATTTCTTCTCTCAATTTATCGGTAAAATGTCCGGCATGGCCAATGCGTTCGTTCAGCAGCCGGATATCTTCAGCGGTTTTCAGCATAATGAATATTTATGGTGACACAAATTACGAACTTGCTGTATGCAAATAATTTGCCGGGATATTAAATACCCGTAAATCCGGCAATATTTAAGGTATTTCTCCGTTTTACCCAGTAAAAAGAATGATTATTTTTATAGAAACCAATTATATGAAAAATCAGTTTGCTCCTTTTGTTGCCTTTTTTATAATGGCCATTTTCATCTTTTCTTCTTGTAAAAAGGAAGATAAAATTACTACTACACCAAAAACTAAAACACAGCTTCTTACCCAATCTACCTGGAAGTTTAGTGGTGCTACAGTTGGAGGTTCCGATGTTACACCTTTTATTCAGGCTTGTCAAAAAGATAATATCCTGACTTTTACAGCAGCCGGTGGCGGAAACGTCAATGAAGGTGCATTAAAATGCAATTCCGGGGATCCGCAAAGCACCCCACTTACGTGGAATTTTCAAAGCGGTGAAACAGTACTGTTTATTTCAGCTACATTATTTACGGGTGGAAGCAGCAATTTTACATTGGTATCACTAACGGAAACACAATTGGTGGTTTCCCAGATTATTACGGTAAGTGGTTCATCACAAAATGCTGTTGTTACTTTTATCCATTAAAATCAGGAAAGATATTTTCCTACGATCGGCACCCTTCTTCCTACTCCAAAAGCTTTTGGGGAAATACGGATAATGGGACAAAACTGGTTGCGTTTATATTCATTAACATTCACCATTTTCAATACCCGGTCTACCAAGGCAGCATCGAAGCCCTGGGCTTTAATTTCATTGAGACCCTGTCTTCTTTCAATGTATTGAAATAAAATTCTATCCAGAATGGCATAGTCAGGAAGCGAATCCGAATCTTTTTGTCCGGGTCTTAATTCTGCTGAAGGTGGTTTTACAATAATACCCGTAGGAATTATTTCTTTATTACGATTAATATATTTTGCCAGGGCATACACCTGCATCTTGTAACAATCTCCCAATACACCCAAACCGCCGGCCATATCCCCATATAAAGTACCATAGCCCGTTGCCAGTTCGCTTTTATTAGAAGTATTCAGTAATATGTAACCAAACTTATTGGCTAAAGCCATCAATAAATTCCCCCTTGTTCTGCTCTGTATATTTTCTTCTGCTATACTAAATGGCAAATCATTAAAAACAGGTTTCAGTTCAGCAAGAAAACTTTCATAAATATTTTTGATGGGAATAATATCATAGGGGTTACCCAAGTTCTTGCTCAATGCTTCTGCATCAGTTACCGAATGCCCGGTTGAATATGGTGAAGGCATTAAAACAGCCCTTACATTTTCTTTGCCTAATGCCTCGCAGGCCAATGTAAGTGTGACGGCACTGTCAATACCTCCACTGCTGCCAAGAATAGCTTTGGTAAAACCCATTTTGCTGAAGTAATCTTTGATAGCCATTACTATAGCATTGTATATTTCAGCAGTACATAAATTATAATTCAGTTCAGTCGGATTGTATTCTGCATCAGGTAAATTCTTTGCATATACAGCGACCGGCGTGGTAAAAGTTCCATCATCTTTTAATTCAAATAATTCCATCGCTTCCTTAAATAAGGGTAATTGTTTAATAAGATTTGCTTTCTTATCGAATACCAATGATCCCCCATCAAAAACAATTTCTGTCTGACTACCCACGCAATTGCAATAAAGCATGGGCAATTTATATTTTTCTACGTTTAATTTTATGATGGCTTTTCTATCTTCAACATGAGTGTAATCAAATGGGGAAGCAGATAAATTCAACATTATATCCGGTTGCAGTTTCATCAATTCATCCATAGGGCAGTTGCGATAGAGTGGATTATCGCCGAGGTTCCAGATATCTTCACAAATAGTGATAGCCAGTTTCTTTCCTTTAAATTCAATAATATTCCAATTATAAGCAGGTTCAAAATACCTGTATTCATCGAATACATCGTAATTAGGTAAACAAGTTTTATGTGCCACCCCCTTTACTTCCTTCCCGTATAAAAAATAAGCTGCATTGAATAAGTCTTTTCCTTCCCGTACCGGGTTTTTGTCGGGAGCACCAATAACCACGGCAATAGTATCGGTATGTTGTTTTATCGTTTCAATTGCCTGCTTACATTTATTAATAAAATCATCAAACTCTAAAAAATCCCTTGGTGGATAGCCGCATACACACAGCTCTGAAAAGAGTACCAGTTCTGCTC
>JBKJXQ010000458.1:0-5243 GCA_046716235.1 Chitinophagaceae bacterium | reverse complement strand
TTGTACAACAGTAAAAACAAAATTATGCCTATAAAAAAACTAAAACCAACCAACATTGAAGAATATATTAAGAGTGCTGCTCCCGAAGCGCAGAATAAATTACATCAACTTCATGTCTGTATTAAGGAAGCTGCACCGGGTGCCACTGAAAGCCTGAAATGGAAGATGCCTGCTTATTCTTACCAGAAAATTCTTGTCACTTTTGCTATATTCAAAATTCATATTGGGTTGTATCCAATGCCGTCCGCAATTGAAGCTTTTGCCAATAAATTAATAAAATACAAAACAGGTAAAGGATCAATTCAGTTTCCATTGGATAAAGCATTGCCATTTACTTTAATCAGTAAAATCGTCAAATTCCGTATTAAAGAAAGCAGTAGCGGAACTATAAAATGGAGATCATAATCATACTAAAAATGTTAACCTGTTCAGGTTACATATTCTGTAATAACATCCTGCAATAGTTAATGATTATCTGTGGTGCTGGCTAATATCAATAAAAAAAATATCGAAGATATCTAAGAATGGAATTAAAACTAAAAGCGATTAGTAGTTGAACAACAAATTAAACATACAGGTAAGAGGCAAATTATTTGATGGACATACCCGCTGTGTACATTATCATTCCAGCCTTGATATTATTGCCATCCGTATGAAATGTTGTAATGATTATTACCCATGTATATATTGCCATCAGGAAGAAGCAGGACATGATGCGATTGTTTGGCCCCAAAATGAATTTGATACTAAAGCTATTCTGTGTGGTGAATGTTATAGGGAAATGACTATCACAGAATATTTACAAAGTAATTATCAATGTCCTTTTTGTTCTGCAGTATTTAACCCCAGGTGCAGTCATCATAATCATTTTTATTTTGAAACCTGAATAATTTCACTCATTATAAGTGTTTTAATAAAATTACAACAGCTGCCGGGTTTTTTATTGACAAGTAATATTTAACTTGTAATCAATAATGAAAATAAATAGAAATATTGTCTTTCCCGGTTCTTCATTTTCTCCTCAGAGCAGGCAAACCAGTAACCAAAATTGTTTAAGAAACCAATTGTTGCTGATACTGCTGTTGCCCATTCAGTGTTTTGCGCAGGATATTACAGGAATGTGGACTGGTTTTTTGCAAACAGCCGACAGCGTGATACATTATGAATTGGCCATTTCTGAGAATCAACAAAAATTAGGCGGCTATTCACTTACTGTTTTTATGATTGATGGGGTGGAGAACAGCGGTGTAAAATCAATAAAACTTAAAAATAAAAAGGGTAAAATATCATTGGAAGATGGGATTATGGTATATAACAATTACACTACGCCTCCAAAACGGGTAGTTTTGTTTGGCGATCTTCTTTTAAAAATGAATGATTCGGTAATGATTCTTGATGGAACATTTAGTACACGATCATTAGATATGCGATTTCCGGAACGAAATTTATATAAAGGAATAATCCATCTGCAAAAACAAAATAATTTATCGCAAAGTAAATTAATTTCAAAGCTGGATGAAATGAATTTGCTGGACAATCTTTCCTTCATTTCCTCTGAATTTAAGGAAAAGGATATAGTTGGAATTGCCGTTAAAGTAAAAGAGCCTGCTATTAACAAGTCAGCATCAAAAGCAATAGTGTCCGCCAGTATTTCGGCGGCATCACCACGGATAAAATCTACACCTGTAATAAATACTGGTAATAATGCTATCCGTATTGCGGAAAGAAAGACAGAAATACTCACAACTGTTTATCTCCGATCCGACAGCATTTCTATCAGTTTATTTGATAATGGAGAAATTGATGGAGATACCGTCAGTGTTTTCCTGAATGATAAAACAATTATTTTTAAAAAAGGGTTAACAACTAAAGCAATAACGCAAATTATTTACCTGCCTTCTTTTACAGGTGATTCATTAGTATTGGTGATGTATGCAGAAAACCTGGGGAATATACCACCTAATACCGGCTTACTGATTTTACAGGACGGTAATGCCAGGCATGAAATAAGATTTGCCGGCGACCTTCAAAAAAATTCAGCAATTGTATTAAGACGAAGGAAATAAATTAAATTATTCCAACTAATTATATGCACAATAATTGGTGATAAAAGCAGTAGAATATTTTCAGGCACCATTTTAGTATATTATTTTTTATGAAAAATAAAACTAAAATTTCCTCTTCAGGTGACATCCATGACAATGAAAAAGATGCAAAATACCTTCAATCAGAAGAAGCAATATTTAATTTACCTGAACTAAAAGATATTCCGGGGCAGGAACATATTCACCCTCCTAAAATGAGTTCGTTTGCTGATGTTACTATTTCTTCTGATGATGAGGAAGGGAAAGGGCTGCTTGATTTTGAAGATGATCCAGATGATGAGTCTGATGTATCCCGGGAAGAAAGTGATTTACTGGAACAATCTGTGAACAGTATGGCCAGTGCAGATGATGAAGATCAAGCCAATGCCACACTCGATAATACCGATGACGATGGCGATCCTTTAAACGAAGAAAATGATGTTTCGGGTAAAGATCTTGATGTTCCGGGTTCAGAAGATGATGATAATAATGAAGAAATAGGAGAGGAAGACGAAGAGAATAATAGTTATAGCCTTGGCGCAGATAAAAAAGATTAGTATAACTGCTTTTTTTATACTTCTATACTTTGCCAATTGCAATGAAGATTATTCTGGCAATCGTGGCATGAAATTTTATAACCTTTTCTGAAAGTATTCCCATACTTTACTATTTACAATCACTTTTATATACCAAATCATGCAATTAGTTTTTTTTAAAAAAATTTCCAGCATAATACTGGGTGCTTCCTTATTAATTTTTGCTTCCTGCAAAGACACCAGCAATACAACTCAGGAAACAACAACCAGTGATTCAGCAACCGGTACTGATGTAGCATCTATGAATGGTGATACCTCTATGCATGCTGACAACCTTATGCCTAAAGGCCCAAAACCAGACTGGGGAATGAACATTGCCCCGGAAATGCAAGTAGTAATGGAGAAATTAATGAGTTATAACAGTCCTCCATTAATAACACTTTCTGCAGCAGAAGCCCGTAAACAACCATCGCCTGCAACTGCTGTAATGGATGTAATGAAAGATAATAATATTCCAATGCCCCCATCTACGCTTGACACCATGGGGAAAACCATTCCCGTATCGGGTGGAAAAATTCACTTAAGAATTTATTCTCCCAAAGGGGAGGGACCATTTCCTATAATTGTTTATTATCATGGCGGCGGATGGGTAATAGCTGACCTTGATACTTATGATGCATCTGCCAGGGGGTTAGCGGAACAAACAGGCGCCGTGCTTGTTTCAGTTGCTTATCGTCAGGCACCCGAATTTAAATTTCCCACCGCACATAATGATAGCTATGCAGCCTATGAGTGGGTATTAAATAATTCAGTCTCTATAAAAGGTGATGTAAAACATATAGCTGTTGTAGGTGAAAGTGCAGGAGGCAACCTTGCTGCCGCTGTTAGTATGATGGCACGAAATAAAGGCATTGCGATTCCAGGTTATCAATTGCTTGTTTATCCAATTGCCGGATACGATACAACGACTGCATCCTATCAAAAAAATGCCAATGCCAAACCTCTTGATCGGCCATTAATGGGCTGGTTTTTCTCTAAATATTTAAAAAGCCCTGCCGATGGAAAAAATCCATTAATATCATTGGTGTCAGCTGATTTAAAAGGATTACCTCCAACTACAATTATCACTGCCGAATATGATCCGTTACTAAGTGATGGAGAACTTTTAGCCCAAAAATTAAAAGAAGCAGGAGTAACAGTGAACTTAAAAAATTATAATGGAGTTACTCATGAATTTTTTGGAATGGCTACTGTAGTCCCTGCTGCTAAAGATGCGCAGGCTTTTGCTGCAAGCGAATTAAAGAATTTTTTTAATAAATAAAGTATTTGATTTGAATAAATAATGAAGACCTCAGCGAAAGCTGAGGTCTTCATTATAATTATATATGATGAGAAAAATAAAGTTGGGGGAGATAAGAAATATTTTTTCCAATAAAAAACATAGTCAGATGTTCTTTCCTTATTTTTTGCTAATCCGGTAAAGGTTACCTGAATCGGTAACTGTATAAAGCATATCGTTATAATATGCCACATCACGGAATCTTTCATTTTTATCTGCCAGTAATCTTTCTTCTCCCACCACTTTGTTGTCTTCAATAATAAGCCGGGCTATATGATTACTGTTGAGA
The DNA here is from genome assembly GCA_046716235.1 of Chitinophagaceae bacterium. Classification (GTDB taxonomy): domain Bacteria; phylum Bacteroidota; class Bacteroidia; order Chitinophagales; family Chitinophagaceae; genus JJ008. Next base: position 995 of record JBKJXQ010000458.1, on the reverse strand, counting down.
CCGCCGATGAACAAGTTATTTTTCCATTCTGGAATAGCATTACCGCTATAAAACACCATACCACTCGGAGAAATTACCGGATCCCAATAATATACAGGTTGTTCCATACCGGGGTTTTGTTGTATGGCATTGCCAATTTTATCTCCACTATATTCCAAACCATAAGTGATGACTGGCCACCCATAATTTTTACCAGGTTTAATAATATTAAGTTCATCACCACCCCGTGGTCCAAATTCAGCTTCCCACAATTCGCCTGTTACGGGGTGAATATCCAGGCTTTGCACATTGCGATTGCCATAGGAATAAATTTCAGGCATTGCACCGTTCTGTTGCATAAATGGATTACCAGGAGCCGGTTTTCCATCTTTTGTTATTTTAAAAATTTTTCCTAATCCGGAATTTAGTAATTGAGCTTGTACCCTCCCTTCCATGATAGATCTTTCTCCGGTGCTTACAAAAAGATTTCCGTCTTTATCAAAAATTAATCTTGAACCAAAATGATAGCTACTATTTAATGCCGGAGTGGCCCGAAAGATTACCATTGGCTGCTGAATTTTTGATACCGCTTCATCCAATTGACCTTTGGCCACAGCCATCAGGTTAGTCGACCCATTTTTTTCAGCAAATGACCAATAAATGATTTTATTATTTATAAAATCGGGATCCAGTGCTACGTCCAGCAATCCTCCCTGTCCATTAGCATCCACTTCAGGAAAGCCGGTAATTTTTTTTACCAACACCCCTCCTGTATCATGAATTTGCATGTACCCGGTTTTTATTGAAATTAGGAATCTACCATCGGGGAGTGGAATAACCGCCCATGACGATCCTAATTTTTCTGCAATTTTTTCTACTTTATAAGGCGTAACAGTTTTCACGCCTGCAATTCTTGTTTGTCCTTGAAATGCGGGTTTATAATTGGTATTCGCCTTTTTTGTTTCCACCGAAGAGGAGCTAGTTGAATCGTTGCCATTACCCGATCCTGATACGTT
>JBKJXQ010000457.1:0-2810 GCA_046716235.1 Chitinophagaceae bacterium | reverse complement strand
CCCACTATTTCATGATCTGTTCCAGGGCCTTTACGAATGTTGAGGTTACTACGGTTTGTGTTAACTTTCAACTTGGCACCTTCCAACACACCGGCAACGCTGTTTATATTTAATACCATATCAGCTGATACATAATCGGGATCTAATTTCGCATAGATATCCCATAATTGCTGCTTTACTCCACCAGAAGCATCTCCATCTACATATAAAACACCATCCTGTTCCCTCACCTGAAGGTTTTTAACACCAGCCGCTGTTGCAGCGTCGGTTAATTGTTTGTATTTATCTGTTTTTAATAATGACATAGTATGTTTCTCCTTTTTTTATTTGTTAGTTAATCCTGATGCGTCAACTTTTTTAGGTTTCAAAGCCTGAACGGCCATCATTAATTTTTGACGGTCGGCTTTGGCTACCTGGCCCATTAATGTTACTGTACCATCATTTACGGTAGCAGTAACGCCAGGAAAAGCAGTTAATGCATCATTAACTGATTGTGTAAGTGGGTCATCGGCTGTTATTACAGGAGGTGCCATCGGTGGCATAACCATACAATTATTTATTACTGATTTTACACCTTTTACTCCTGCTACTGTTTTCTCGCAAGAAGCTTTGCACATATCATCTTTGCATTGGCCGGTGATGGTAGCTACACCATCATTTACTGCAACCATTGTTCCGGCAGACATCGGGTCTGCTCTTAATGCTGTTTCTACATTTGCTTTAATATCTGCATCAGACAATTTTTGCTTACAGGATGTAAGACTAATGGTGGAAGTAACGATAGCTACTGCCAACAGGGATGTTAATAATTTGTTCATCATTTTTTTGATTTTGATTATTTAAATAAAATTCATGCTATCCAGAAAATATGTTTTAAAAATAGTAAAACACATAATCTGAACCTGATTTGCTTGGATAACACAAATAATGCCACAAGAAAGGTTTTTAAACTTACGGGGAAAGCAGGTGTGATTTTTAGGGAAGAGATTTACAAATTTGGGGAATAGAAAAACTCCTTTACCATTGCTGCATAAGGATAGTATAGGTTTTGTTGATATTAATACAAACCAGTGATTATTTATTAAATTTAAATATACAGGAGGTGTCTGTTATTTTAAAAGACGATAACGTAAAAAAAAATGTGAGGAAATTATTACCTGATTAATAATAAAATTATTTTTTTGAACTGGTTAATTAATAATTTTCAGTCGATTTTTATCGGCTTGTTATATCCTTAAATAAAATAAAGAATAATTGATATTATGTATTAAGGATGAATCGGGAACTACTTCTGCTCCAGTTCCATGATCTTTTCAAAAATCTTTTCGTACTCACTATTCAGGCTTTTTAGTTCCATATCTGCTTTTTTAAATGCAGTTTCTGCTTCAAGAAATTTTTGCTTATCAGAATAAATGGCCGGGTCAATCAGGGCCGCTTCAAATCCTGCCTTTTGTTTAGTTAATCCGGCTATCCTTTCTTCCAACTGCTGAAATTGCTTTTGTGTTTTCTGCAGTTCCTTTTTTGCTTCTTTATCTATCGAATTATTGACTTGTTTTGAAAGAGGCTGTACGTTTTTAATAGCTTCTTCTGTTTTTTTATCCGGCTGTGCCGCTAATTGATTTTTTGGCAACTGCTCTTTGTGTTTTGCTTGTCCCTTATCCTTTGTTGCCAATCCCTTTTTCAATTCAGCTTCCTGTTTTGCCATTCTTTCTTTCCAGGCCCCCCATTCTTCATAACCACCTTTAAATTCTTTTATTTCATGGTCAACTATTTCCCAGATTTTATTAGCTGTTTTAGAAACAAAATAACGATCATGACTTACCAAAATCATACTGCCACCATATTTATCCAATGCATCAATCAGCAGATCGCAACTGTGCATATCAAGGTGGTTCGTCGGTTCATCCAGCATCAGGAAGTTGGCTTTACTAACAATAACTTTTGCCAATGCCACCCTCGCTTTTTCGCCACCGCTTAATATTTTAATTTTTTTATCGGCATCATCACCACTAAAAAGAAAGCAACCCAGTAATCCACGAAGTTCCAGATCATTCATCTGGCTGCCGCATTCCCTCATTTCATCCAGTATGGTATTATTTACATTTAATGCTTCCAGCTGGTGCTGCGCATAAAAACTTTCTTCTACATTATGTCCCCATTTTCTTTCTCCCTTGCTGAAATTTTCTACACCGGCAAGTATGCGTAGCAGGGTAGACTTACCTTTTCCATTGGCACCTATTAATGCAATTTTATCGCCACGGTCAATTTCAATAGTAGAGTTTTCAATAATAATATTATCACCAAAGGCTTTGGAAACATTTTTTAATTCAACTAATACCCGGCCCGGTGTTTTATCCACCCGGAAATTGATACGGATATCAGGTCGTTCTATTTCTGAATCTTCAATACGATCCAGCTTATCCAATTTTTTCATTATGCTCTGTGCCATTGCCGCCTTGCTGGCTTTGGCTCTGAAACGTTCTACCAATCTTTCGTTCTGCCGGATATAATCCTGTTGGTTCTCGTAGGCCTTTTGCTGCATTTCTATGCGGATGGCTTTTTCTTTTTCATAATAATCGTAATTGCCATTGTAGATATGCAGTTGTTGCTGGTACACTTCCACAATCTTTGTAACCATCCGGTTCAAAAAATATTTATCATGGCTTACTATCACCACAGATCCCTGGTAATGCAGCAGATATTTTTCCAGCCATTCGATGGAGGGAAGGTCAAGGTGGTTGGTCGGCTCATCTAATAAAAGCAAATCAGGCTGCTGCAAGATCATTTTTGCCAATAACACCCTCATTCTC
>JBKJXQ010000456.1:0-6051 GCA_046716235.1 Chitinophagaceae bacterium | reverse complement strand
CTTCCAGGGTATCTGCCTCTGTAAAAATACTTTCTCCTAAAGCTTTTGCAATAAAACCTCCTTCCAAGGAATCTTCAACGACAAAAAAAATTTCTTTCATTGCAATATTATTTATTGATACTATATAAATGTACTAATAATCCGGTAATGTTTATCTCAGGCTTCCACCAAAAATAAATAAACTTCCTTTGGGCCATGTACACCCACCACTAACGTCTTTTCAATATCAGCTGTGCGACTGGGGCCGGTGGCAAAGGTTATTAAAGATGGAAGATTATTGCCATACTTTTCTTTTGCCGCCTGCAATGCGTCTTTTAAATCATAGACTAACAGATTGGTATATGCAATACAAATATGAATAGGTGCATATACACTGGTAGTACGGCCACTTAGTTGTGCAGAACTCATTACAATGCTGCCAGTTCTGGCAACAAGGTATTCACAACCCGTAATGGATACATCACAATTGGCTAAGTCTGTTTTTACTAATCTTTCTGATAGTTGAGAAGCAACATTTTCTATCAGTTTATCTTCCAGGCAATATACTTTATTCCAATCCTGTTTTTTTACCAGACTGCCAAGTTGAAAAGCTAACTCCTGCCTGTTGATACAATAAATAAATTTCCCCTGGAGCCGGGTAAACTGTTCTGCAAATTCTACTTCAATTTCCTGTTGCAATGGTTGAAAAACAGTGTTATTACCTTCACTTTTGGGGAAAGGCAAAGGCGTTGAGTGACTCAACGCCTTGCGGATTTTTTTTAAAATATTTTCTTTTGATGAAGAAAAACTCATGGGAGTGATTTATTAGTCACATCACTATCGTATGGGGGCACACCTGCCGACAATTCACCTATTTCACTTGGTTTTACTTCTTCCTTCTCTTCATCGGGCACAGCCAATAATTTCTTTTCTTCAAACGGACGTTTTCCAATCAATGCTTCCACATCACTTTGAAATAATACTTCTTTCAGTAGTAATTCATCAGCCAATTTTTCTACATCGGCTCTTTTTTCAGTCAGTAATTGTTTTGTTTTTATATAGGCCTCATCAATAAGCTTCCGTACTTCCTGATCAATAATTTTTGAAGTTTCTTCAGAATAAGGCTTGGTAAAAGTGGTTTCCTGTTGTGGATCGTAAAAACTAACATTACCTACTTTATCATTCATACCATAAGTAGTAACCATAGCATAAGCTATTCTTGTTATCTGCTGTAAATCATTTTGTGCACCGGTAGAAATTTTGCCAAAGAAAATATCTTCGCTGGCTCTACCGCCCAAGGTCATACAAATTTGATCATTAAGCTGATCTGTATTATACAAGTATTGTTCTTTAGGTGTGTATTGCGCATAACCTAATGCGGCAGTACCCCTGGGCACAATTGTTACTTTGAGCAAGGGATAAGCATGTTCCAGATACCAACCACAAATAGCATGGCCAGCTTCATGATAAGCAATAATTTTTTTCTCTTCGGGAGAAATAATTTTATTCTTTTTCTCCAATCCACCTATCACCCTGTCCACCGCATCCTGAAAGTCCTGCATATCTACTGCTTCCTTATTTTTTCTGGCAGCAATCAATGCAGCTTCATTACACACATTTGCAATATCAGCACCGGCAAATCCGGGAGTTTGTTCGGCTAATTTATGTATATCTAATTTTTTAGAAATTTTGATTGGGCCCAAATGCACTTTAAATATTGCTTCACGGCCAACAAGATCCGGTTTATCAATGGAGATTTGTCTGTCAAAACGACCTGGTCTTAATAAAGCGGTATCCAATACATCAGGACGATTGGTTGCGGCCAGTACGATTATACCGACATCTGTTCCAAAGCCATCCATTTCTACCAGTAATTGGTTCAATGTACTTTCTCTTTCATCATTACTCATCATTGCATTCTTTCCTCTTGCACGGCCAATGGCATCTATCTCATCAATGAAAATAATACAGGGAGCTTTTTCTCTGGCTTGTTTAAATAAATCCCTTACCCTGCTGGCACCTACTCCTACAAACATCTCTACAAAATCAGAACCACTCAAACTGAAGAAAGGTACTTGTGCTTCACCTGCTACAGCTTTTGCCAATAATGTTTTACCTGTACCGGGAGGTCCAATCAATAATGCTCCTTTAGGAATCTTACCACCAAGATTGGTATATTTTTTAGGATTTTTTAAAAAGTCAACTATTTCCATCACTTCTACCTTCGCTTCATCAAGGCCTGCAACATCTGCAAAAGTTATATTCACTTTTGTTCCTTTATCAAACAACGTGGCTTTTGATTTACCAATATTAAAAATACCACCGGGGCCACCGCCGCCGCCTGATCCGCCACTCATTTTGCGCATCAGCAAAATCCAGATACCTACAAATAATAAAATGGGTAACAGGAATTGAATAGCACCGCCAAACCAGTCTTTTTCTGTTCCGGCTTTACCAACATTTTTTACAGTAGGGTTATCGGTATAGAATTTCCGCATGTCATCCTGAAAAGAATCTCCGGAAACAATTTTGAAAAACATTTGCGGTCCGTCCTTACTTAGTTTTCCATTAGTTCCTTTTTTAAGCTCTGCATCGTACTTAGGTATACTGGTCTCCTTCAAATTTACCCTTACTACATTACGATTGCTGACTACAGTGTATTTGTCTACATCACCTTGTCTTAATATATCTGCAAAATGATCCTGATCAATTTCCTTCATGTTGGGGGATAATGGATCAAATAACTGAAACCCTATCAGCACAGCAAATATGATGGCATAAATCCAGTAAATACTGAAGCGGGGGCCTTTCTTAGGTGTCTGGCCGTCTTCTCCGCCAGAAGGTTTACTGCCGAATCGGGGTAATTTATTATCGCTTTTAATAGGTTCTTGTGGCATATAAATAGTTTCTCTATGTGTTCCTGCTAATTAATAATTATTGTAACAAAATGTTCTTGTCTTAAAAATATTTAACATTATTCTTTATGGTCTGAAGCTGCCGCATCACTCCACATTTCTTCCAGTTTGTAAAACTTCCGGGTTTCTGCCAGCATAATATGAACTACCACATTTACATAATCAACCAATACCCATTGTAAAGTTTGGTAGCCCTCATGCCTGTAGGGGTTTTCATCACATTTTTCTTTCACCCTATACTCCACATTATCTGCTAAGGCTTTTATCTGAGGGTGATTGCTGGCTTCGCAAATAATAAAAAAATCAGTCACAGCCTCATTAATTTTACGAAGATCAAGGGAGATAATATTCTCACCCTTTTTCTCCTGAATAGCGGCAATAATGGTTTTGATGATTTTTGAATTCTTCGTTAACCGGGTTGCACTTATCTTTTTACGGTTGGTCAGTAATGCCAATTGTTCCAAAAATGAAGTTGTTTATATTGATGATTTAGCCACTCCATGCTGATTATTTGCAGATATAAGAAGTTTTTTTCTTTAACCATTAACAAATATTAATCAGCAACAAGAAACTAGTTTACTTTGTCAAAAATAGCAATTAATTGCCACAACCCTCTACCCACAATACCATTGGTTTCCCCTTTGTTGAACTGCAATCTGTTGACAGTACCAACAACTATGCCCGCAATCTTTTACATGAAGGTTTGGCACAACACGGAATGGCCATATTTGCCCATGAACAACTGGCAGGAAAAGGCCAGCGGGGAAGGATATGGTCATCGGACAAGAGTTCAAATGTAATCCTCAGCCTGATTGTAAACCCGCAATCACTGGTACTTTCACAGCAATTTCAGCTAAGTGTCTGTGTGGCGCTATCTGTTCATGAACTGTTTATGAAATTTGCCGGGACCGATACCAAAATAAAATGGCCTAATGATTTGTACTGGCAGGACAGAAAGGCAGGGGGTATATTAATCGAGTCAGTTGTTGGAAGCCGGGAATCAGGTATCAGTAGTTGGGACTGGTCTATAGTAGGTGTTGGTATTAATATTAATCAAACAGCTTTCCCTTCTTATTTATCGAACCCGGTTTCGTTAAAACAAATAACTGGAAAAAATTTTGATGCAGTAATGCTGGCAAAAGAACTCTGCATGATAATGAACCAGAAATTTGATGAACTGATGTACAGTGGTTTTGAAAATATCTATGCCCAATATCTTACCCATTTATATAAAATAAATGCAACTGTAAAATTGAGAAAAGATAACAGGGTATTTGAAGCCGTTATAAAAGGTGTAAACAAAGCCGGACAGTTAGTAGTATATCATTCAATAGAAGAAGAATTTAATTTTGGCGATGTGGAATGGGTGGTTTAACTAAACTGAATTTTTTTAGTAATGAAAGATCCTTTTCACTTTCCCTTGCTTTCACTTCAAACCGGTTATTATAGTAGCCGTTTTTTATCCACTCTAAAAGGTATTTACAAATAAACACTGCAAATCCGTTTTGCTGATACTGTTCTACGTGTTTCAGCTCATGACAAACCCAATCACTGTCAATAAGAAATTGCTTACGACTGGTATTATGCAGATGAATTGTATTCCCAAAAACAATGGCTACGTTATCTGCCTTCATTTTTTTGGCGGCCAGTTTTGCCACCCATGAGTTCTCTTTTATCCGCACTTTCATGTAAGTGTAAATATGACTTCAATACTACCAGTTTCGTTGCAAAGAAAATCATCGCTAAAAGCTCTGGCTATATCTTCTTAATGATTTACTGTTTCATCATTCACATTTTTTTATCAGTCCAAAGTCTGAAGTTTCTTGATAAAGCAAAGCCCCAGCGAAACTGTCCTTTGCCCCAGGAAGAAATAGTGCGGGGAATGAAACGGTTTTCCAGCAGTTCGGTTGCATTGGTAAAATTGAGTCGAAAGATGTGTCCCGAAGTTATAATTTCAAACCCAACACCAAGCGGATCGTAAAATTTTATATTGTCATTGGCCAGAAATGCCTTTTTGCTACTTTCATTACGAAACGTATGAAAATAATCTACCAGCAAATTCAGCCGGTTGGCTACCAGTGGTAATTTAATAGCCCCACCCAATGCAAACATGGTTTTCTCATCATACGAAACAGCATAGCCGCGGGTAAGGAAGGTCGGATTCAATTGTACACTAACATTACCTATTTTACGGGCTATTATTAATTGTACCACATTACTTATTCTGTCAGACAAGTCTTCAAAACTATTATCCTGGTTGGGAAAGGAATTGGCTTTATTAGATGCTACTACAGCATTAGCAAACAATGCCACCGACAATGGATGAGATGGATCATTTTCTATTTGTTCAAGCAGTTTATATTTTATTCCCAATTCTAAAAGCTGCTGTTGCAAACCCGCACCTTTGGCACGGGCAGCTATTAAGTCAAATCGTCTGCCAAGCCCTATTTGAAAACCAATGCGGATATCCGTCGAATTATCCAATCCAAAAAAACGTTTAATGCCACCATTATCTCCGGCTATATCGCCAAAATTATGCGACACTTTAAAGGCCATTTTACCTTTACCAACCGTTTCTGGTGTATTGGCATTAATGGCTTTTTCAGAGCTAAAAATTTGTACTGGCTTCTTTTCAATTTTATCCTGCGCCAGCAAATTGAGAGAGAGAAAAATTCCCGAAAACGTTAATACTTTTTTCATGCAGATATGTTTATTGTTGTGAAATAATCGGTTTTAAACCGCTGAAGGTTGCTTGTAATTATACACTAATTTAAAAGGAACAAATCTGTATTTGAAAGAAAGGATTTGCACAGGTGGGTATAAAGCCTATTTGAAAGCAGCTATTATTTCTTCCGCATGTGCTTTATTTTTTGGGCGAAGAAAAATTTTACTGATAACGCCTTTTTCATCTATAACAAAAGTAGTGCGCAACACACCCATATAATGATTGCCAAACATTTGTTTTTTATCCCACACCCCGTACTTTTCAAGAATGGTATGCGAGGTATCAGCAATCAATGTAAAGGGCAATGAATATTTTGCTTCAAATTTTTTATGTTTCTTCTCTTCGTCGGGACTTACGCCAATTACTTCAAACCCATTCTTTTTTAATAAGCCATAATTATCCCGCAGGTTACAGGCCTGTATGGTGCAGGTG